>CAIWXW010000090.1 GCA_903916755.1 uncultured Opitutaceae bacterium
TACAAGGCGGTGATCATTCCGACCTCGACGGTGATCGATCGCCGGATGCTGGACCGCCTGCAGGCCTTCGCCGCCGCCGGCGGGAAGGTCATCTTTGTCGGCCGCACGCCCTCCCTGGTGGTCGGCCGGACCTTTCTCCATCCGGAACCCGGGGCTCCCGACCTGAGCTTTGCCACCCTGGAGCCGGCGGCACATATCACGGACCGGGTGGTCGCGGCGCTGCCCCCGCCTGATGTTGCGCTGGACGCGCCCGCGCCGCCGATCAAGTACATCCACCGGTCGCTGCGGGACGGTGAAGTCTACTTCTTCTTCAACGAGTCCGGCCAGGAGCTGTCCCGCACCGCGACTCTGGCCGGGACCGGCCAGGTCCAGCAATGGGATGCGACCACGGGGAAGATCCATCCGCTGGCGGGGGTCGCGGCCGCCGACGGGCGGGTCGCCGTCCCGCTGGTGCTGGAGCCGCAGGAAGCGCGCTTCGTCGTGATCGGAACTCCGGTGGCGGGAGCCGCGGAACCCGTGCCGGTGATCTCCGGCGGGCGGCCCTTGACAACCCTCGCGGGCGACTGGTCGCTGACCTTGGGCGACCACCCCTTCACCGGTCCCCTCGCGATCTGGGAAAAACGGGGCGTGAACGGCTTCGCCGGCATCGCGCACTATCAAAAGAGCTTCGACCTGCCCGCCGCTCCATCCGCCGGGAGCCAGATCTTCCTGGACCTCGGGGAGGTCCATGAGATCGCCCGCGTGCGCCTGAACGGCCAGGAATTCGAGGCCCGGCCCTGGCCGCCGTACCTGTGGGACGTGACCGCGGCCGTGAAAGCCGGGGCCAACGTGCTTGAGGTTGAGGTGCAGTCGCCCCCGCATGAGATCCGGCGCGGGTTCGGCGCGCGCCGCCGCAATGAAACCGGACCGGTCGCGGACACAGGCCCCCATGGGTTGTCGCCGACCGGCGTGCCCGGCGCCCTCAGCTGGGCGATGCCCCGCGGCAACGGAGCGATCACTCCCAGCGGCTTCTTTGTCACGGTCCCGCCCATTCCCCCCGCCTCCGGGTTGCTCGGGCCGGTGCGGCTTTTCACGCCGTAGGCCGGCCCGCCCCAGCGGACACTCCCCTCTCCGGATCGGGCTGAGCCCACCTCCCTGGGCCCCCGGTGGCCCTGACCGCGGCGACCAACCTAGGGAGTCTCCGGCTCAACCCGCACCTTGCCACGGTAATAGCGGGAGATGAGGAGAAAATAGCCGGCCGCGAGCACGAGCGCGAACGGCCACCACAGCAGCGCCACCCGCAACCCATGCGCATCCGCGGCGCCGCTGTAGGCCGTGACCGAATTGCCCGGCGATCCCGTGGAGCGGAGAATGACGGGGAAGACCCCGACGGCGCTCGCAGCCATCAAGCTGGCGATCAGCACGCACGAGCCGGTGAATGCTATCCGCTCGCGCTGCCGCCACTGGCCGACGAGGGCGGCGAGGCCGCCGCGGCCTGCCCCTTGGATGCCCACCTGAGAAGATTCAACGGTTACCTGCTGGCCATGTCTGAGCGCCCGCAAGTCAGCCGGGCCAAGAAACTGGCCTATCTCGCCAAGATTTCGGCCGATGCGCTCGAGGCGCTCGCGGGAGCCGGCGATCTGTCCGGCGCGAACCAGGTGCTGTCGACGATGCTCGAGTTCGACCGGACTCCGCCCACGCTCGCGCTGCTCCGCGATCACGCCGTTCGCGCGGGCTGGCCCGATCTGGTTCCGCCCGCCTGATCCCGGCGGCTCGCGCGAGCGCCCGGCCTAGGAACAGGCCAGGAGCTTTCGCCTGACCTCCAAGGCCGCCTTCAATTCGTAGCATTGCCGGGCATTCAGCGTGTACCGGCCCAGGAGATTCAGGCACGCGCACGCCCCGAGGAAGGGAAAAATAAAATAGGCCACCCGCATCAGCCCCAGCGTGTGCGGCGGCTGGGCCCCGCCCAGCTTCACGTCGAACCCGATCCAGACCAGCAGAAATCCCGAGATCAGCGTGCCCAGGGAGTTGCCGACGCGGTCAAACCAGCCCAATACCGCGGCATAGGTGCCCTCCCGTCTGCGGCCGGAGCTGATCTCATCAAGGTCGGCCACGTCTGCGAGACAGGCGTTGGCGAGCACGACCGAGCCGGCTCCGGCGGCGCCATTGGCCACGTAGACGACGATCTGCCACCAGGGCTGTCCCGGCACATAAGCGACGAGCTTGCTCACGCTGCCGAGCGCGAGGATCCAAGCCGCGATTGAGCGGATCCACCTTTTCGAGCCACCCTCAGAGTCGGTCTGGATGGTTGGTTGATGTTGATACGACTGACGCTGGTTGTCCATCCCTGGCGGAGGGAAGGCCCGGCTCGGCGGGCCTGACCGGAGCCAGGGATGGACATA
>CAIWXW010000091.1 GCA_903916755.1 uncultured Opitutaceae bacterium
GGCACGGGGCGTTCTTGCGGCCCTGCTCGAACATGTCGCGGACGCGGGAGGCGCCCACGCCGACGAACATTTCCACGAAGTCGGAGCCGGAGATGCTGAAGAAGGGCACGTCCGCCTCGCCGGCGACCGCCTTGGCCAGCAGGGTCTTGCCCGTGCCGGGGGGGCCGACCATCAGGATGCCCTTCGGCATCCGGCCGCCCATCTTGGTGAATTTCTTCGGGTCCTTGAGGAATTCGACGACCTCGGATATCTCCTCCTTGGCTTCATCACACCCGGCGACATCGCCAAAGGTGATCTTGTCGCGGTCGCGGGTGAGGAGCTTCGCGCGGCTCTTGCCGAAATTGAGGGCACCCCGGCCCGCCTGCCGCAACTGGCGGACGAAGAGGAAATAGAGGAGGCCGATGACGAGGACAAAGGGGATGACTTGGCCGGCGATCTGGCTGAAGAGGGTCGTGGTCGGCGGTTCGGCGAACTTCTTGGACTTCTGGAGCTTCTCGATGTTCATGTCGGTCAGCCGCCCCCGGGCCACAAAGGCGTTCGTCTTAACGCCCCGGTCGTTGACCATGACCGTCGGATTGGCGGCCACGGCCGCGTCCGTCACCTCGCCGGTGATCACGGCCCAATCCTGGCCGCCGGAGGGCTCGTAGCGGATGACGCCGCTCTTGATGGCGTTGCTGGCGGTCAGGTCGACCACGTCCTGGATGAGCAGGTTGCGGGGCGAGTCCGTCACTCCGGGAGACCACTTGAGCAGGGCGACCGCCGCCGCAGCGAAGGCCAGCCAAACCAGCAGCGCTTTCGGATGAAACCGATCCGGCGGCAGGTTCTTCAAAGTACGACGAGGCCTCTTGTTATCGGGGTCGGGCATGACGGTTTAGACTGAGGATCGACGGTACTGTTCCTAGTTTGCAAGTCAATGAGGGGCCGGAAAATATTCACGCTTTGTCCTCCCGCGCTTACTACGTCCCACCACCGGTCCGGGATGAGCGGATACCGAAAAAACCTGGGTTCGTTTTTGAACGCGCGCGAACTCAAACCGCAGCCGCCGGCCCCGGATCACCGCAAACCCCTCCGTCCCCATGCTTTGCCGGGTCGGCCGGCCCGCCTCCACGGCCGCCAGGAGCGCCTCAAAAGCCTGCCGGGAGAGGTCCCCGACCCCTCCCTGAGCCCGCAACCAGAGATGGAGCGACCGGCGCACGACCGCCCGGGGCCGGCCCTCCAGCCGGTTCAGGGCCAGTTCCGCGCGCGCCGTCAGCGGCTGGAGGGCCTCCACCCAGGCCTCGAGCGCAAGGTCGTCCTCCTCCAGCAGTGCGCGCGACCGGGCCGCTCCCGCGAGGGCGTCGCGGCGGGCCGCCCGCTGCCACGCGGGCAGGACCATGCGCCGGACGCGGTTCCGAAAGAAGTCGTCGCCCGCATTGGTGCCGTCCTGGCGCCAGGGAATCCCGGCGGCGCGCAGCGCCGCCACGAGGTCGGCCTTGGCCAGGGTGAGCAGCGGCCGCAGGTGCAGGCGGCGGCCCGCCGCCCGCTGCACCGGGCGGGGGGCCGCGAGGCCCGCGGTGCCGCTCCCGCGCGCCAGCCGCATGAACAGGCTCTCGGCGATGTCATCCTGCTGGTGGCCGAGCCAAAGGACGTGGCCGCGCCGCGCCCGCATCGTCCGTTCGAAAAACGCAAAGCGGGCCGCCCGGGCCGCCGCCTCGCTGGCGCTGGCCGGGGCCTCGTCCCAAGCGCCGCGAATAAAGCCCACCCCGAGGGCTCGGCAGACCTGCCCGCAAAAGCGGGCATCCGCGCGCGCGGCCGCGCCGCGCAGCCGATGGTCGAAATGGAGCACCTGCAGCCGCCGGCGCCGGGCGGGCCAGTGGGCCCAGAGCAGCAGGAGCAGCCCGAGTGAATCCGCGCCGCCGGAAAAGGCGACGGACCAGGCCTCGCGGGCCGGCCGGGCGTCCGCCCACCCCACCACCGCCGGATGCAGCCGCGCCCGGGGCAGCAGGGCCCCGAGGGCTTCCGCGCGCTTCCGCCAGCTCGGGGTCTTTTTCATCTGCGGAGACCCGCCGCGGCGCGGCCTCAGAAGCTGACGTATTCCTTGCCGAAATGCGGCACCAGCGCGGCGGGCAGCCGCACGCGTCCGTCCGCCTGGAGATTGTTCTCCAGGAGGGCCGCCAGGACGCGCGGCACCGCCAGGCCGGAGCCATTGAGCGTGTGCACGAGCTCGGGCTTGCCCGACTCCCGGGAGCGGAAGCGGATCTGGGCCCGGCGGCTCTGGAAGGCCTCGAAATTTGAGCAGCTCGAGACCTCGAGCCAGCGCTTCTGGCCGGCACCCCACACCTCGAGGTCGTATTTTTTGGACTGGGCGAAGCCCAGGTCGCCGCCGCACATCAGGAGCACGCGGTAAGGCAGCTCCAGCTTCTGCAGCAGCCGCTCCGCGTCCGCCCGCAATTTCTCCAGTTCGTCGTAGCTCGTGGCCGGATGGACCCACTTGAGGAGCTCGACCTTGTCGAACTGGTGCAGCCGGTTCAGCCCGCGGACGTCCTTGCCGTAGCTGCCCGCCTCGCGGCGAAAGCAGGGTGTGTAGGCGCAGCGCTTCACCGGCAGCGCGGCCTCCTCGAGGATCTCGTCGCGGAAGAAATTGGTCAGCGGGACCTCCGCGGTCGGCACGGCGTAAAGGTGGTCGGGCGTTGTCTCGTACATCTGCCCCTCCTTGTCCGGCAGCTGCCCCGTCGCCGTGGCACTGGCGGCGTTGACGAAGATCGGCGGGTTCACCTCGACGTAGCCCGCCTTCGCGTCCTCATCGAGGAAGAAGGACAGGAGGGCCCGGACCAGCCGGGCGCCGTCGCCGATATAAAAGGGAAAGCCGGCGCCGGTCACCTTGGCCCCCCGGCCAAAATCGAACAGCCGCTCAAAGCCGGGAATCTCCCAGTGCGGAAGCGCGTGGGGCGAGGCCGCGTTCACGTCCCCATGCGTCGCGTGGACCACATTGTCGTCGGGACCCGCGCCATCCGGCACGCTGGCATGGGGCAGGTTCGGCAGCCCCAGCATGGCCTCCCGGAACTTATCCTCCGTCACCTTGAGGGTCGCATCCCGCTCCTTCACCTGCGCGGACACCGCCTTCATCTCCTGCACCTTGGCCACGAACTCCGGCGAGCCCTTGGGCAAGGCCGCCATCGCGCTGTTCGCCGCCTTCTGGGTCGCGCGGAGCTGCTCGACCTCCTGCAGCTGGGCGCGCCAGGCGGTGTCGACCGCCAGGACGGCCTCCAGGTCCACGGTGAGGTGCTTGCGGGCAATGGCCGTGCGGACGAGGTCGGGTGATTCGCGGACGAGCTTGGGATCGAGCATGAAAATGGGAGGACCAAGGCGGAGTCAGAACCAAAATTTGCTCGGGTCAATGGCACTTCTGGCGGACGCGAAGGGCGCCGGAGAGGCCGCCCATATTCCTCGCGGTCGGCGGCGGCCGTGCGCTAGCCTCGTGCCCGCCCCATGGGAATCATCCGCCTTCTGCTGGCCCTCTCCGTGGTCGCCGCCCACCTCGCCCTCGTCCGCAGCGGCATCTCGTTCTTCGGGACCGGCGTTCCGGCCGTCGAATCGTTCTTTATCCTCTCGGGTTTCTACATGGCGCTGGTCCTGCGGACGAAATACCGGACGCAAACCAGGCGGTTCTATCTCGCGCGCCTGATCCGGCTGATCCCGATCTACTGGGTGCTTCTGTTCTCGAGCCTGGTGTTCTCGCTGGCCGTCCTGCTCGTGACGCATCGCGCGATTGGATTCCTGTACTCATTGCAAAAGCCATGGCCCCATGGGTGGCTCTACCCCGCCGCCGCGTTCGCCAATGTCTTCATCGTCGGATCGGATCTGCTCGCGCTGTACGGCAATCGCAGCGGCCTGGGGGAAGAGCATTTTCTCGCCCTCCCCGCCCTGTGGAGTTTGGGCACCGAAATGTGCTTTTATGCGCTTGCGCCCTGGGTGCTTCGGCGCGGCGCCGCGGCGATCCTGTCGGCCTTCCTGCTCTTTTTCGGCCTGAGGCTGGTCCTGTGGCTGCCGACGCACGGGGGCTGGACGCCCTGGAACTACTATTTCACCCCGAGCGCCTTCAATTTGTTCTTCCTGGGGGCCCTGGCCTACCTGGCCTATGAGCGGCTGCCCACGTCGCCCCGCTGGCAGCAGGGGACCCGCCTGGTGGGATGGCTGGCGTTTGGGACGGTCGCCGCAAACATCCTGTTTTACCGGCCGTGGGCCCTCTTCGGCCTGCAGGACTACCGCTACTACCTGCTCTTCGCCGCGAGCCTCCCGTTTATCTTCACCGTGTTCCGCGCCAGCGCGTTCGATCGCGCCGTCGGCGAATATTCCTACCCCCTCTATCTGGCCCATGCGCTGGTGTTTTCGTTCACCGCGCCGCTCCGGCACGCTTTCACCCGCCACGGGATCATCGTGACCGGTCTCGCGATCTCATTCGCGGCGTGTTGGGTCCTGATCCGGATCGACGGCCGGATCTCCCCGTGGCTGCATGCGGCCCTGGACCAGCGCGGCCTCACCGCTCCTTCGCCAGGCGCATCCGGATCCGCTGGAAGCGCCCGTAGACATCCTTGACCGTCAGCAGCTTCAGGTCGCCGATCGGGGCCTGGATCACAAAATTGGTCGGTGCGGTCAGGGGATACGGGCCGTAGAGCCGGGGGTCGGTGGGGCCGAAGATCGCGAGGACGCGCACCCCGAGCGCGGCCGCGAGGTGCATGGGGCCGCTGTCGTTGGTCACCACCCAGTCGGCCCGCTTGATCAGGGCCGGGAGCGAGACCAGGCTGGTGTTGCCGGTCAGGTTGAGGAACTGCGCGGGCGGAAAGGCGTTCCGGTCCGGCAGCGGGTTGCTGCCGGCCCAGATCACCTTGCGGGTCGGATCCTCGCGGAGAATGAGTTCCGTCAGCTGCTTGAAGCCGCCCCATTTCTTCTCCGCCCGGCGGCTGTCAGGGAACATCAGCACCGGGCGGGCTCCGCCGCGGCCCTCGGCGAATTTGAGGTTGAGACTGTCGACGTCGCGGAACTTCAGGGTCCCGCGCAATTCCGGCTTGGCCCCGAGCATCGGGCAGAACTCCAGCAGGATGTCGATCGCGTGGCTGCGGCGGCCCTCGGGCGGCAGCGGCACCTTCCGGTCGTAGAACAGGCCCGCGCCCTCCCGGGCGTCGGAGCGCCCGATCTTGTGCTTGGCGCGGGCGCGGGAAGTCATCAGGCCCGTGCGCAGCAGGCCCTGCATGTCGAACACGGTGTCGAACTTGGTCTTGCGCACCTCCCGCATCAGGGCGAGGAACCCCTTGGCCCCGCCCGCCCGCTCGAAGACAAACACCTGGTCGACCGCCGCGCTCGCCCGGACCAATGGCGCAAACATCTCCCGGACGATCCAGGAAATGCGGAGGTCGCCGCGCTGCGCCTTCAGCGAAGTCGCCACCTGCAGGGCCTGCACGATGTCGCCCAGCGACGAGGGTTTGATGATGAGCAATTCGGTCATGGGTCGAGGCCGGAGCGCAAAGTCGGCGTAAAAGCTCAACCCGCGGGACGCGGCGCTCAATCCCCAATTCCGAGAATCGGCGCCACCGCGGAAAGGAGGCCAAATCCCCCTTTCCATCCCTGCCCTCCTTCGTTTCTCTCGTCAGCGCTTCCGCATGCTGACCCTCGTGCTCCAAATCACCGGCTGGCTCCTGGCGCATGCGCCGGAGGCGCTGCTCCGGGCGGGCGCGGCGCTCCTGGGCGAGGTCGTCTGGTGGGCGCAGCCCCGCCGCCGCCGGCTGATGCTCTCTAACCTCCGCCATGCCTTTCCGGATCGGACCGCGGCCTGGCGCCGGGCGCTGGCGCGCACCTGCTCGCGGCGGCTGGTCGAGACCGCGATGCTGACCCTGGCCACGCCGCACCTGAGCGAACAGCGGATCCGCCGGATCGGGCGGCTGGCGCCATCGGCGGAGGGCTGGGCGCGCGACCGGGCGCTGCGGCCGCGGCCGGTGGTGTTCGGCACGGTCCACCTCGCCCTGTGGGAAAGCCAGACCTGGTTTCAATTGCTCAGCCCGGTGCCGCTGCCGGAGTTCGGCATCATCTACCGGCCGCTCGACAACGCGGGCGCCGACGCCTACGTGAAGCGGAGCCGGGAGCGATTTGGCATGCGGCTCCTCTCCCGCAAGGAGGGTTTCGCCGAGTCGCTGCGCATCCTGCGCGATCAGGGCTGCATGGGGATCCTGTTCGACCAGAACGCCGGCAATCAGGGCGTCCTGAGCCTGCTGTTCGGCCGGGTGTGCGCGACGACCGAGCTGCCCGGGCTGCTGGCGGCGAAATACGGCGCCGAGCTGCGCACGTTCTATCCCCGCCGGACGGGGTTCTGGCGCGTCTCCTTCGAATCCGATCCGGTGGCCCACGACGGCACGGCGGCGGGGGCGACCTTCGCCCTCAACCGCTGGCTGGAAACCGCGCTGGCCGGCGACGACGACCTCTGCGCGTCCTGGCTCTGGGCGCACGACCGGTGGCGGCACCAGGACGTGCCGGCCCGGCGCTTCCGGCTGGAGTCAAAGCGCGATCTGCTGGCGGGGGACCTCGCGGCCCGCGGGCTAACCGTTCTCCCCCGACGACTCCAGGTGTGGGTCCGGCTGCCGAACTGGCTGGGGGATGTCGTCATGGCGCTGCCCTGGCTGCGGGCGCTCCGCGCCTCCCGGCCGGACGCCGAAATCATCCTCGTGGCCAAACGCACGTTTGGGCCCCTCCTCGCCCAGGCCGGGGTCGCCGACCGGATCGAGCCCCTCCCCGCCCGCGGCGCGGGCTACTTCCTGCATTTCTGGAAGCTGCGCCGGGAGTATCCCGACGTCTGGCTGCTCTTCACCCACTCGCTGCGCGGCGACCTCGAGGCCTGGTGCGCGGGGGCCCCGCAGCGCTTCGGTCTCCTCCGGGCCGGCCGGGCGAGGCCGCTCCTCACGGACGCCTATCGCCCGTCCGCGGATTTCGACGAGAGCCGGACCCATCAGTTCGCCCTCTGGGGGAATTTCATGCGGCATTTCGGACTGCAGGGATCGCCCGACCTGAGCCCCTTGGCCGCGCCGGCGGAACACCGCGCGGGCGGGCCGATCGGGCTGATTCCCGGTTCCGAGAACAACCCCGCCAAGCGCTGGCCGGTGGCGCACTGGCGGACCCTGGTCGAGGCGCTGCCCGAAGCCCGCTTTGTGATCTTCGGCACCGCCCACGACGCGCCCATCGCCCAGGCGATCGCCGCCGGGTTCGCGCCCGGACGGGTCGAAGACCGGGCGGGCCGGACGGACCTCGCCGCCTTTTCCGCCGGGCTGCGCGCCTGCCGGCTCCTCGTGACCAACGACACCGGCGGCATGCACCTGGCCAACGCCCTCGGCGTGCCGCTGATCGCGCTCTTCGGCCCGACCAACCCGGTGCGCACCGGCCCGGTGTTCGCGGCGCCCGCGGAAATCCTGCAGCCGCCGGGCTGCGCCGCCACGGGCGGCGGCGCCTTGTCCGACCTCCGGCCGGAAATGGTGGTGGCCGCCGTCCAAAAAATCGACAAATCCGGCTGAGCCGTTGAAGCTGCCCCGTGCCGCTCCTGTCCGTCACCGATCTCCGCACCCACTTCCACACCCGCAGCGGCGTTTATCGCGCGGTGGACGGGGTGAGCTTCAGCCTGGAGCGGGGCGAGACCCTCGGGATCGTCGGGGAGTCCGGTTCGGGCAAGTCGGTGACCTGCTATTCGCTGATGGGGCTGATTCCCCAGCCGCCCGGCCGGATCGAGAGCGGCACGGCGTTTTTCGACGGGGTGGATCTGCTGCACTGCACGCCCAAGCAGGCCCGCGCGATCCGCGGCAAGCGGATCGCGATGATCTTCCAGGATCCGATGACGTCCCTGAATCCCTATCTGCGGATCTCGACGCAGCTGATCGAGCCCCTGCTGATCCACGAGAAGATCACCCGCGCCGCCGCCAAAAAGCGGGCGCTCGAGATGCTCGAGTCCGTGGGGCTGCATGACGTCGGGCGCCGGTTCCACCAGTATCCGCACGAGTTCTCCGGCGGCATGCGGCAGCGGGTCATGATCGCGATGGCGCTGATCACCCGGCCCGAGCTGCTGATCGCCGACGAGCCCACCACCGCCCTCGACGTCACGGTGCAGGCGCAGATCCTCGAGCTGATCAAGGCCCGGCAGCAGGAACTGGGCATGGCCGTCATTTTCATCACCCACGATCTCGCGGTCGCCTCCGGGCTCTGCGACCGGGTGCAGGTGATGTATGCCGGCCGCATCGTCGAAACGGCGGCGACGCAGACCCTCTTCGAGCAGCCCCGGCATCCCTACACGCGCGGGCTGCAGCGCTCGATCCCGGCCCTGCAGCCGAAGGGCGCCGAGCTCTACACCATTCCCGGCCTGCCGCCGGACGTCTCGAAGCCGATTCCCGGCTGCGCCTTCGCGCCCCGCTGCGAGTACGCGGTCGACCGCTGCCGCGCCACCCGGCCTCCGCTCCTCGAGGTCGCTCCCGGCCATGCCCATGCCTGCCTCCGCGCGCAGGCGGGCGAAATCTGATGCCCATGGCCGAGACCATACTCGAACTCCAGGGGATCCGGACCTACTTCCCGCTCTTCGAGGGATTCATCCGCAAGCGCCAGACCGGCTCGGTCAAGGCGGTGGATGGCGTCGATCTCACGCTGCACAAAGGCGAGGTCCTCGGGCTGGTGGGCGAGTCGGGCTGCGGGAAGTCCACCCTCGCCCGCACCATCCTGCAGCTGATCCCGCCCACCGCCGGGTCCATCCGGCTGGGGGGGCGCGACCTGGCGAACTGCTCGCCGCGCGAGCTGGTGGCCGCGCGCCGCGACCTCCAGATGATATTCCAGGATCCGTACGCCTCGCTCAACCCGCGGCTGACCGTCTTCGACGCCCTCGCCGAGCCCCTGCGGGTCCACCGCATCTGCGCGCCGGCGGCGATACCGGAACGGGTGGCGGAGCTCATGCGCACGGTGGGCCTGGCGCCGCGGTTCATGCAGAAGTACCCGCATGAATTCTCCGGCGGCCAGCGGCAGCGGATCGCCATCGCCCGCGCCCTCGCGATGGAGCCCAAGGTGATCGTGGCCGACGAGCCCGTCTCCGCCCTCGACGTCTCGATCCAGGCCCAGATCCTGAACCTCCTGTCCGAGCTCTGCCGCCGGATGAACCTGAGCCTGATCTTCATCGCCCATGACCTTTCGGTGGTGAAGCACATCTCCGACCGGGTGGCCGTGATGTACCTCGGCAAGATCGTCGAACTCGGACCGGCTCTCGACGTGATCGAGCGCCCGCGCCATCCCTACACCCGCGCCCTGGTCAGCGCGATTCCCAGTCCGCATCCCGCGCAGGAGAAGCTGCGCCAGCGGATCATGCTGCCGGGCGATCCGCCCTCGCCGATCAACCCGCCGAGCGGCTGCCCCTTCCACACCCGCTGTCCCTACGTGCAGGAGCGGTGCAAGACGACGGTCCCGTCCCTGGTGCCGGCGGGGCCGGACCGCGTGGCGGCCTGCATCCGCCTCGACGAGATCTGAGGGAGCGCCCGGTGCGGACACGCTTGCACCCAAAGGCCGGATTCGGTTTCCGCCGTGCGGGGACGGCGCGGGCGGGCCTCCTCGCGGTGGCCCTGGTGTTGGGCTGCGCCCGGAGCTCCCCGGCGGCGGATGATTTCCCGGAATGGGCCTATCCCGTCGTGCCCACGCCCAAGCCTCCGGACACGGTGGTGCAGCGGCAGCTGCCCGGCAGCGCCCGGCGCTACACGCAGGCCCAAATCGACGACCGTTTCAATCCGCCCGACTGGTATCCCGCGTCCCATCCGCCCCTGCCCCGGGTGGTGGCCTCGGGGCGCCGACCCGACGTTTTCGCCTGCACCTTGTGTCACCTGACCAACGGCTCCGGGCATCCCGAGTCGGCCGGCGTGGCGGGACTGCCCGTGAACTACATCCTCCGCCAGCTGGCGGAAATGAAGCGGGGAACCCGGAAAGGCGCGCGCGCCGCGACCATGGCCAGCACGGCCGCGGCCATGACCGATGCCGAAATGCGGGAGGCGGCGGCCTATTTTTCGGCCCTTCCGGCGATCGCATCGGCCACCGTGGTCGAAGCCGCGGTCGTGCCCAAGAGCCAGGTGGGAAAGGGGGCGATGCGGTTCGCCCTCCCCGGCGGGGGCAGCGAGCCCATCGGCGACCGCATCATCGAGATTCCCGTGGAGGCGGAAGTGGCCGAGAGCCGTGGCCCCCAGACGCATTTTACCGCCTATGTTCCTCCCGGCAGCCTGGCCCGGGGCGAAGCGCTGGTCCGGCGGGGCGGCGGCGGAAAAACCGTCGCCTGTGCGACCTGTCATGGCCCCGCCCTGGAAGGCCGGGGAGAAGCCCCTTCGATTCTGGGGCAATCGCCCCTGTATGTCTTCCGACAACTCAACGATATCAAGCGGGGCACGCGCCGGGGAGCCATGGCGGCATTGATGCAGCCGATCGTCGCCCGATTGGACGCGGGCGACATGCTCGCGATCTCGGCGTACCTCGCGGCGCGGGAGCCCTAGGCTCTCGCGCAACGCTTCTGACCCCTTGGCTTGTCCGGGGGGAGCCTCTTCCTCCCGGAGCCGTCCCCGTCGATCTTCAACCCGGGCTAGCGGGTCGCCACGAAGTTTTCCAGGCCGTGCTCGCTGCCAGCCGGCCGGGTCAGCTGGCGCACGGCGAACCCGGCGGCGCTCAGCAGCCGCTTGATCTCGCTGTCCGGCCTGGTCCCATCCTCAAAGACGATGCGGCGCAACCGGTGTCCGGCCAAAAGCCCGGCCATGCCCCGCAGCACGTCGAGCTCGCTGCCTTCGGTGTCGATCTTGATGACATGCGGCTCCTCCAGCCCTTGGGCAATCAGCCCGTCGGCCGTCATCACGGGCACCAGGATCTGCTCCGCCTCCGGCGAATGTCCCCAATGGCCGCCCAAGGTGGACATGCCCGCGTTGGCCTTTTCCACGAAGAATTCGGCCGGGCCCGCCTTCGCCCCGAGCGCCAGGGCGCGCACCGCCACCGTCAGCCCGTTCTCCCGGGCCGCAGCCTCGATTCTCGTCGCCATGATCGGGTTCGGTTCAAAGGCGGTCACGCGGGCCGCGGGGCGAAGCCGCGCCACCGTCAGGGCGTGGAGACCGAGACAGGAGCCGATATCCCAAAACACCTCGCCCGGCCGCAATCCCTCCAGCGCAGCCTGGAGGACCTCCTACTCATAGTAGCCATGATGCAATACCATGCTGGAGACGAATTCGGTGGGATCGATGCGAAGGATCACGCCATGCTTGGTGGTGACGCGCAGCAAATCCCCCCGGCAGACCCAGGCCTGAAACCGCCATCCGCCGCGGATCCGGTGGCGGATAAGGAAGGCGGCCAGGCCATGCAGGTGTTCCCTCAAGGGCATCCTCCTTGCTGCGCAAACCCCTTCTGCCGGTAGGTGATGGCGTAGCCCAGCGGGTGGATCAGGTGCAGGCGCGACCGCGTCAGGGCGCACCTGCCGCCGCAGGTTGGGAAAATAGTGTGAATAAAATTCTTAATCATTTGTATTCATTGGATTATGAAATGGATATCCCCGCTTCTGAAAAGGTGCCAGTTGTAAAGATAAGATAGGCTTCGCCCGACCTCTGCAAGGTCAGGACACGCGCATAGAACCCGAGTTGCCCTTCCCGCAATGAGGTAAATGCTGGCGAGAGATGCTGCACATCGTGCTCTACCAACCTCTGATTGCCCCCAACACCGGAAACATCGGCAGGCTTTGTGCTGTTACGCGCAGCCGGCTCCACCTCATTCATCCCCTTGGGTTCGAGATTACGGATAGGCACCTGCGGCGCGCCGGCATGGACTACTGGCACAACCTCGATGTTCACGAGCACGTCGATTGGGCATCTTTCAAGGCTAGCCAGTACTCACCGAAGCGGTTGTGGCTGTTCACGACCCATGCGGCTCGGTCGTTCTGGGACGCAGAGTTTGCCGGCGACGATGGGCTAGTGTTTGGTAACGAGAGTTCTGGGGCTCCCGAATGGCTGCACCAAGAGGTTGCCACCGAGCAGCGCGTGAAGATTCCGCATGCGAACACGGCGTTGCGCTCGCTCAACCTATCGACCGCCGTCGGCATCGCCTGTTATGAGGGTTTGCGACAAACTGGATTGCCGGGCGCCCGACTCGAAATCAGGTGACCACCGTGAGCGGATCCACCTTTTCGAGCCACCCTCAGAGTCGGTCTGGATGGTTGGTTGATGTTGATAC
>CAIWXW010000092.1 GCA_903916755.1 uncultured Opitutaceae bacterium
CGCAAGATGATCATCCTGGTCCAGGCCGGCAAGGCGACGGACGCGGTGATCGACGGCCTCGTGCCGCTCCTCGAGGCGGGCGACATTGTGGTCGACGGCGGCAACGCCCTCTGGACCGACACCATCCGCCGCGAAAAGGCGTTGAAGGAAAAGGGCCTGCGCTTTGTCGGCAGCGGCGTCTCCGGCGGCGAAGAGGGCGCGCGTTTCGGCCCCTCCATGATGCCCGGCGGCGACTTCGAGGCCTGGAAGGAACTGAAGCCCATCTGGGAGGCGGTTTCGGCCAAGGTCGACGCCAAGACGGGCAAGCCGCTCACCGGCGCCACGCCCGGCCATCCGATCAAGGGCGGCGTGCCCTGCACGACCTACATCGGCGAGAACGGCGCGGGCCACTACGTGAAGATGGTCCACAACGGCATCGAGTACGGCGACATGCAGATGATCTGCGAGGCCTACGCGCTGCTGCAGGGCCTCCTCGGCCTCAAGCCGGCCGAGATGAGCGCCATCTTCGCCGAATGGAACCGCGGCTTCCTCGACAGCTTCCTGATCGAGATCACCGCCGACATCCTCCAGCAGAAGGACCCGATGACCAAGAAGCCGTTCGTGGACATCGTCCTCGACACGGCGGGCCAGAAGGGCACCGGCAAGTGGACCTCCACCAACGCGCTGGACATGGGTGTTCCGGCTCCGACGATCGCCGAGGCGGTCTTCGCCCGCTGCATTTCGGCGGTCAAGGAAGAGCGGGTGGCCGCCTCCAAGATCCTCAAGGGCCCGGGCAAGAAGTACAAGGGCTCCAAGAAGGCCCTGGTCGACGCGATCGCCGATGCCCTTTACTGCTCGAAGATCTGCTCCTACGCCCAGGGCTTCCAGCTCATGCGCGAGGCGCAGAAGGAGTACAAATGGAAGCTGCACTTCGGCAAGATCGCCCAGATCTGGCGGGGCGGCTGCATCATCCGCGCGGCCTTCCTGCAGAAGATCACCGAGGCCTACGCCAAGGACCCGAAGCTCGCGAACCTGCTCCTCGATCCGTACTTCAACAAGACGGTCCAGAAGGCCCAGGCCAACTGGCGCAAGGTCGTGGCGCTCGCGGTCGAGTGCGGCGTGCCCGCCCCGACCTTTGCCTCGGCCCTGTCGTACTATGACAGCTACCGCTCGGCCCGCCTCCCGGCCAACCTGCTGCAGGCGCAGCGGGACTTCTTCGGCGCGCACACCTACGAGCGCACGGACAAGCCGCGCGGCAAGTTCTTCCATCTCGACTGGCCGGAGCCCACGCGGCCGCAGCTGCCAATGTGATTTTTCCGGCCGGGCGGTCTTGACCGCCCGGCCTTTTTTTTGGCCGGCCGGCTAAGTCCCCCCGGCACCCCGCAGACGACTTCACCCCACCGCAGCGCGCGTCGCGCGCCTGACCATGCCATCCCCCTCTACCGCGAAGGCGCCCCCGCGCGCAGCTTTCTTCTTCGCCTTTGCGGCCATCTACCTGATCTGGGGCTCCACCTACCTGGCGATCCGGGTCGCCGTTTCGACGCTGCCGCCATTTCTGCTCGCGGGCGCCCGATTCCTGATCGCCGGAGCGCTGCTGCTGGCCTGGATTGCGGCGACCCGCGGATTCCACGCGACCCGCCGGCACTGGCGCGACAACGCGATCATCGGCGCCCTCCTGCTGCTGGCCGGCAACGGCCTGGTCGTCTGGGCGGAGCAAGCCATTCCCTCGGGGGTCACGACCCTCATCATCGCCATCAACCCGCTCCTGTTCGCCCTGGGAGAATGGGGCCTGCCGCAGGGCCGGCGGCCGACCGCGGCCACCTTCGTCGGCATCGGGCTGGGGTTGATCGGGCTCGTGCTGCTGGTTGGGCCGGGCGGCGCGGCAGGGGACCCGCGCCATGCCGCGGGCGTGCTCCTGGCGTGCGCGAGCTGGACGGCCGGATCGCTCTACTCCCGTCGCGTGCGGAATCCGTCCGATCCGCTGACGGGCGCCTGCCTGCAGATGCTGTGCGCCAGCGTGTTCCTGCTGGTGGTGGCGCTCGGGCGGGGAGAGCTGTCCCATCTCGCCTGGGGCGCCGTCACGGGACGGTCGCTGCTCGCCTGGGGCTACCTAGTGCTGGCCGGTTCCCTGGTCGCCTACTCCTGCTATGTCTGGCTGCTCAAGCACAGCACGGCCACCCGGGTTTCCACCTTTGCCTACGTCAATCCGGTGGTCGCGGTCTTTCTCGGCTGGAGCGTCCTGCACGAGCGGCTCACCCCGCGTATCCTGGCGGCCTCGGTGGTGATCATCGCCGGGGTCGTGATCATCACCTGGCAGAAGAGCCGGGCGAAAGGGGCCTAGGCGCACCGGGATCGGTCGGGGCGGCTGGGTTCAATGCAAAAAGTTGAGGATGATGCTCGGGCGGCGCCCCGCTGAACATCCCTAAGCATCTATAATTCAATGACAAGAACGTGCGTCGCAGGACATTTTTTAAGGCCGCCCTGGTCTTAACTCTAATTTCATTCCAATTTTAAAAAATTGGAATGAATAAATTGCCATTTCAGTCCAGTTCCATTCTAATTTTTTAAAATTGGAATGAAACTCCCAGCGACTCCTCCCAACGCCTTGGACCTTTGGGCGAAGCTGTCACCCGAGCGTCAGGAGGAGTTGATTGGCGCCTCGGGAAAGGTGGCGACGGCAGACAGCTATTTGCACTGGGATGAACTCCGTCGGCGGCCGCCTCCCTTCGGCCTCACCGGGGAAGAGTGGTGGTTTGCCTTAAAAATGGGGCGCGATGCCTCGCTTCGGCCGATCCCGCTTTTGGACAAAACGGCCGTTAATTTTCGTTTCGCCACCCCGGACCAGATTCTCGGCCAACTCCATGAAATTGATCGGGGCCTGGGATTTATCGTGGGCTTGCCCGATCTCATCACGAAGCCGGACGTCCGCGATTCCTATATCGTCAGCAGCCTGATCCAGGAATCGATTACCTCGAGCCAGCTGGAGGGCGCGGCCACGACCCGGAGCATCGCGAAGGAAATGATCCGCACGGGACGCCCGCCCCGGGACAAGAGCGAGCGGATGATCCTGAACAATTATCATACGATGCAGCGGATTCGTGCGCGGCGCGACCAGGCGCTCACACCCGAGCTGGTCTTGGAGATTCACGCCCTGGTGACCGCCGACACGCTCGAGCGCAGCGATGCTTCGGGGCGGTTGCGGCGGGCGGATGAAAACGTGCGGGTGGAGGATGCCGAAGGCACGGTCTTTCATCTCCCTCCGGCGGCCTCCGAACTCGACGCCCGTCTGCGGGCGATGTGCGACTTTGCCAACGGCCTCACCCCGGATTTCTTCATCCATCCCGTCGTGCGGGCCATCATCCTGCATTTCTGGCTCGCCTACGACCACCCCTTTGTCGACGGCAACGGCCGGACCGCCCGCGCCCTATTTTACTGGGCCATGCTGCGGGAAAAGTACCAGCTGTTCGAATTCATTTCAATTTCCCAGATCCTTCTGCGCGCGCCGGTGCGGTACGCGCGCGCCTTTCTTCACACCGAGACGGATGGATTGGACCTGACCTATTTCATCCTGCACCAGGTGGGCGTGATTCGCGAGGCGGTGGAGGCCCTGCACGAGTACGTTCGGCACAAGACCGCCGAGCTGCGCGCGATGGAGAAATGCCTGCGCGGCCTCGTGGGCTTGAATCACCGCCAGCAAACGGTCCTGGCACATGCCTTTCGCGAACCGCAGGCGCGCTACGTCATTGAGGGCCATCGGCGCAGTCACAATATTTCGTTCCAAACGGCGCGCGACGATCTGTTCGACCTGGTGGAGCGCGGGCTCCTCACGATGCGGAAAGAGGGCCGAACCACTGCTTTTTATTCTCCCAAGGATCTTGGGGACAAACTTTCCAAGGCCGCGGAAGCGAGCGACAACACCGCACTGGATATGACCATTCCCATCGAATTCCGTCCCGCAGTGGATTGAGGTTCAGGTTGAGACGATCTTCCGATCTGGCATGCCTTGGCTTGTGAACCCCGGTCTGGGATCGTGTGATGGTCCGAGCCATGACCGCCCCGCCCCGCTCCATTCCCCCGCAGACCGCGCTGTTTGACCGGGCGGTGAAGGGAATGCGGGCGCGGCTCGACGAGGCGGAGGATGAGCGCGCCGTCTACGCCGCGCTGCGTTGGGGCGCGGCCGAGCTGGACCGCACTTATGCGGAGACCCCCGCCAAGGTGCGGGCCGTGGTGGCCTGCCGGGCGGGTTGTGATTTTTGCTGCCGGGGCCCGATCGGCGTGCAGGCGCACGAGGTGCTGCTGGCGGTGGACCATATTCGCACGCATTTTCCCCCCGAGGAGATCGTGGCGGTGATAGAACGGGCGTCCGCGCACCGGCGGCTGCTGGCGGGTCCAGGAGCGGAGGGTGACGGCCGTTTCGTCCAGCCCTGCGCGCTGCTCCGGGACGGGCGATGCTCGATCTACGAATCGCGGCCGGAGATATGCCGCTCCCACCACACCAGCGACGCGGGCCTATGCGCCGCCCGCGCCGCGGACCCCAGCGTGGCGGTCGACCCCGCCTACATCCCGGCCCTGCGGGCCCGGATGTTCGCGGTCATGCTCGGGATCGATGCGGCGATGGAGGAGGCCGGCTTCGATGACCAGGCCTATGATTTCGGATCAGCCCTGCATGAGGCGCTGACCAACAGCCTCTGCGCCCACCGCTGGGCGAAGCAGCAAGCCGCGTTTCCCGATTCCTGCCGGGAAGATCATTTCGACGAGCGGGCGGCGGGCGAGGGTCTCGCCGGCAAGCCCTGATCCGCGGCGGCCTCCGCTGGTCCTCCTAGCGCGGCGGGGTCTGCTCGTACTGGTCCCAATGCCCGGCGAGTTCGTGGACGACGCGGCTCCCCACCCGGTACGCGGCCTCGAGCGAAGGGAGATAGGCGGAGTAGCCCTGGTCGAGGCTTTCGCCGGAAAGGCTTTCCGCGGCGGTGGCCCCCGGCCACTGCATCTCATAGTTTGACGCGGTGCGGAGGACGAGGGCCCGCCGGACGTCGACCCGGCCCGCCCGGGTGAGCCAGGTCAGCGCCTGCAGCGTGCCGGTGTCCTCCATTGCGCTGGTGGCGAAGGTCCCCTGCCCTGCGGTGTAGTATTTCACCCAGGCCTCGGCCCAGGCGTTCATCAGCTTGCCGTGCCAGTAGTCCATCGCGGCCACATTGTCGCCCTTCAGCACCAAGGGCGGCTTGAGCGCGTTCGGATAACCGACGTAGAGCGCGCGGTGCCGGCGGAGCCCGGCGCTGTCCGGCAGCGGTGTGTCCTTGGTCAGGCGATAGGCCCAGTCGACCAGCGCCGGATCCAGGTGGAAGACCTGGCCCTCTATCGGGATCATCGGTTGCTCGTACGGTGACTTCTTCCGGATCGGAAGGTGCCCGGTGGCCCAGCCGGCGGGCGCTTCGCGCGGGTCGATTTCATGACCGAGGTCCCCATCCACGACCCACTCGGCCCAGGCGGCGGACCCAAGCGACATGACGTCGGGGTTGGCGCCGGCGATGCCCGCGACCAGCCAATAGGCATGGGTGAGATCAAAGCGCGGATCCAATCCGAGCGCCATGATCGTCGCGGCGCTGTGGATCGTGCCCATGCCGGTCACGACGCCCAGGATGCTGCCGTCCGGCGAGGAACGGAGAGTGCGTTCCCCTTGGGGAAAGGCCCAGGTGCGATCGAGGTGCTCGCGCTCGACCCAGTACTGGAACTCGCCCGGCACATCTCCGGTGTCCTGGCCGGCCTCGAACATCGCCACCACCACGACCTTCACCCGCACCGGGGCGGCCACGGCCCGCTCCAAGGGAAGCAAGCCGGCAAGCAAAAGGAGGAAGCCAGCGGAGGGGCGGCGGAGCACAGCTGCGCCGAGCAGCTTCCATGCCCCTCGGTTAGGGGGCCATCGCGGTGGGGTATTCGATCCTGGCGACCCGCAGCTTCCGCGGGCCCTTCGGGGTCGGTACCTCCACGTCATCGCCGGGCCGCGCATGCAGGAGCGCCTTGGCCAAGGGCGACTGCCAGCTGATCCCGTCGCGGCCGAAGTCGGTCTCGTCGACGCCGACGATCCGGTAGCGGCTTTCTCCCGCCCCCGGCTCCTGCACGGTCACGGTGGCGCCGAAGCGCACGCGGTCGCGGGCCGCCTCCGGCGGAATCGCGACGATCTCCGCGGAGCGGAGACTCTGCTGGAGCTGCCGGATCTTCCGATCCAGCGCCTGCAAGTCCCGCTTGGCTTCCGGATCGTCCTGGCCGACGAGCCCGGGCCGCTCTTGTTCGAGCCGGCGGGCGAGTTCGTCGCGCAGATGCTGCGCCCCGGCGGCGGTCAGGTAATTCTTGGTGCCGGGCTCCAGGGTCGGGATCGCCGGCGGCTGGTCGGAGGGATCGGGAAAGTCGGATTCGCGCAGGAACGCCTTGCTCATGTGACAGTTTACGCCCCTTTAGCGCGCGGGACAATCGGCCGCGCGCTTTTCCCGCGGCCGAGCTACTGCGCCGCCGGGATCAGCCGGTGCAGCCGCAGCCAGTCGGCGCAGCGCAGCGGCCATTCGGAGGTCGCCCCGAGGCCCTTCCGCAGGCCGAAGCCGTGGGGGCCCTTTTCAAAGACATGCAGCTCGGCGGAGACGCCGGCCTTCTTGAGAGCCTCGAAAAACATCACGCTGTTCTGGAAGGGCACCGTCTTGTCCTCCTCGGTGGACACGATGAAGGCCGGCGGCGTCTGCTTGGTCACGTTCAGCTCGGGCGAGAGGTGGTCCTTCAGCGCCTGGTCGGGATGGGCGCCGATCAGGTTGAGCCGCGAGCCGGCGTGGACCCAGGGATCCTGCATGGTGATCACGGGATACATCAGGATCAGGAAGTTGGGCCGGGCGTCGACCGCGTCGAGCGCGGCGCCGGTCTTGCCCTCGGGCGCGTCATACAGGGTGCCAGCGCTGGCGGCCAGGTGGCCGCCCGCTGAGAAACCCATGACGCCGATCTTGTCGGCCTTGAGGCCGAACTCGGCCGCGCGGGAGCGCACGATCCGGATGGCGCGCAGGATGTCCTGCAGCGGGGCGGGATGGCCGTATTCCTTGATCCGGTTCTTGATGACGAAGGCGGTGACGCCGAGGGAGTTCAGCCATTCGGCCGGCTCCACTCCCTCATGCTTGAAGGAAAGCCGCACGTAGCCGCCGCCGGGGCAGACGATGACCGCGGTGCCGTTGCCCTGGCCGGCCGGCGGCAGGAAGACGGTCAGGTCCGGATGATGGATGTTGCTGACCCGGCCGTCGCCATCGTCCTTTTCGGCCGTCGCGACGGCCTTGAGGCCGGGCACGCCTTCCGGCCAGAGGTCGATGGTGGGATGAACGTCGGCGGCATGGAGGGGGGCGCGCATGAGGACGGAGGTAACGGCCAGGAGTCCGAGGGCGAGGGATTTGCTTTTCATAGGGGTTGGGGGCGGACCCGATCGAGGATGGCCAGCAACTCGGCGAAATCCTCGTCGCGGGTCCGGCTGGGGATGACGAAATCGAATTTTGGCGCCTCCCGCAACTCCGCTTCGGCGGTGGCCATCCGGCGGGCGATCTCCTCCTCGTTGTCCTTGCCGCGGTCGCGCATCCGCGCGAGGAGGCGGTCATGGTCGACGACGATGAAGACGGTGGTCATGGCGTCGCGCAGCAGGGGGTTGGCCGCCGCCGCCGCCCGGAGGCTCGCCACCCCCTGGACATCGACGCTCATGACCAGCTTCTGGCCGGCGGCGAGCGGATCCAGGACGCTCGACATCAGGGTGCCGTAGCGGCGCTGGCCATGGACCCAGGCCCACTCGAGGAATTCCCCGCGGGAAACCCGGGTCTCAAACTCCTCGGGGGAGAAGAAATGGTAATGGACTCCGTTGACCTCGCCGTCGCGGGGCGTCCGCGTGGTGGTGGTGATGATCCGGGTGAAACCGAGGTCGGCCGCGACCAGCCGGTCGCAGAGCGTGCTTTTCCCTGATCCGGCCGGCCCGGCGATGACGAGGAGGATCGGCGCGGCGGGCATCGGCGGTCAGTAGCTCAACGCCAGGCCGCAGAGGAGGACGCCGTAGGCGGCCATGAGTCCGCCCAGGACGCGGGCCCGGCCCGGCCGGGCGAACAGCCAGTCGAAGAAGTCCCGCAGCCGGTACGGCTGGGCGCCCAGCCAGAGCGAGAGGATGATGCCAAGGTAGACCACGCTCACCATGAAGAGCCGCTGGGGCTTGTCGTAATGCATGTAGGCGGCGTCGAGCAGCGGCATCGCCCCGAGGAGCACGAGGACGCAGGCCCCGCGGACGGCGAGAAAGTCGGGTACGCACTTGAAGGCGAGCGCCGCCAGGACCGCGAAGACGACGAGCAGCCAGTTGCGGTACTCGCCAAAGTCCGCGGGCGAGAGATGCCCGATCACGAAGAGGAACCAGATCGCGCCCGCGCCGAAGCAGAGCACGGTGGCCTTGGTCGAGCGGGGAAACACCTTGTAGACCGGCCCGATCGCATCCGGGGGAAAGAGCAGCGGAAGCCCCAGGACCAGGAGCAAAAGGCCGGGGAACAGCGTGGCGGAGGCAAGCGACATGGGCAAAGCTAGGCCTATGCTACCGCGGGAACCCCCGCCAGCACCAACTCGCCGTAAAGCGTGCTGGCGGTCGTGCGGGTGATCCGGAGCGGAACGAGCGACCCGACGAGGCGGGCCTCCGCCTCGAAGACGCAGACCCGGTTGCCGTCGGTCCGGCCGGTGAACCGGTGGCCGGTGCGGTCCGGCCCCTCGACCAGGACCTGTTCCACGGTGTCCAGCAGGGTCGCGTTGCGCCGGAGCGAATTGGCCTGGAGGAGCTCGAGCAGCCGGGCGTTGCGCTCCTCCTTCACCGCCGCCGGCACCTGGTCGGCCATGGTCTCGGCGGGCGTCCCGGTCCGGACGGAGTACTTGAACACGTAGGCCATGTCGTAGTTCACGGCCTCGAAGAGGGCGCGGGTCTCGGCAAAGTCCGCCTCGGTCTCGCCCGGAAAGCCGACGATCACATCCGTGGAGAAATACATTTCCGGCCGCACCGCGCGCAGCGCGTTCACGATGTCGAGGTAGCGCTCCCGCGTGTACGGCCGGTTCATGGCCTTCAGGATCCGGTTGCTGCCCGACTGCATCGGAAGATGGACGTAGCCGCAGAGCTTGGGCAGCCGGCCATAGGCCTCGACCAGGTCCTGCCGGAACCCGAGGGGATGCGGCGAGGTGAAGCGGATGCGCTCAATCCCGTCGAGGGCGTTAACCCGCTCAAGGAGCTGGACGAACGGGGTGACGCCCTGCGCCGGCGCGATGTCGCGCCGGCCATAGCTGGTGACGATCTGGCCGAGCAGGGTGATCTCCCGGACGCCGCGCTCGGCCAGGAGGCGGCATTCCGCCACGATCTCGTCGATCGGCCGCGAGCGCTCGTCGCCGCGGGTCTTCGGCACGATGCAGAAGGAGCAGTGCATGTTGCAGCCCTGCTGGATCGAGACGAAGGCGCTGACCTGCGGCGTGTCGGGGACGAGGTGGTCGCGGATCGTGTTCTGCGATCCGGCCTCCTCGTCGAGGTCGACAATGCTCTCGCCGACCGGGGCGCCCGCCGCGCGGGCGGCCCGCAGGTTGTCGAGATAGTCCGGGACCCGGTGAAATTTCTGGGTGCCGATGATCAGGTCCACGTCGGGCAGCCGGTCCAGGAGCTCGGCGCCGCGGTTCTGCGCCATGCAGCCGAGGATGCCCAGGACGAAGTCGGGATTCTTGCGCTGCCTGGCCTGGACGGAGGCCGCCTTGCCGATCGCCTTCTGCTCGGCGGCATCGCGCACGCTGCAGGTGTTGAGCAGCAGCACGTCGCACTGGGCCTCGGAGCCCACGATCCGGTAGCCCCGGGCGCGCAGCATCGCGGCGACCGCTTCGCTGTCGCGCTCGTTCATCTGGCAGCCGTAGGTCTTGATGAAAACCCGGTTCACGTGGGGAGGTTGTAATGCCCCCTCCCGCGCAGGGGGTCAACGCGACAAAGCGCCGCGCCTCCGGCCCGGGCCGCCCGCCCCCTACTTCCGGCGACGGCGCAGCGCGAGCTGGGCCACGGCAAAGCGGACCACGCCCTCCAGCCGCTCGATCTCGGCCGGCGGCAGCGTCTCCTTTTGGCGGAGCTCATCCTCGGCGCGCTTCATCGCGTTCTCCGCGGCATGCTCGTCGATCTTCTCCTCCTGGATGGCGTTCTCGGCCAGCACGGAAACCTTGTCGCCGCTGATCTGGGCGAAGCCGCCGCTCACGGCCAGGAGCAGCGTGGCGGAGCCCTTGGTCACGCGCAGCTCGCCCTGGTCCACCTGCGTCAGCAGCGGGATGTGCCCGGGCAGGACGCCGATCTCGCCATCGACGGTGGGAATGACCACCCCGTCGATGGAGTCGGAATACACCCGGGCCTCGGGCGTGACAATTTCGAGGGTCAGGGCCATCTTACTTCTTGGCGGAGGCGATCACCTCGTCGATGCCGCCCTTCATGTAGAAGTCGCCCTCCGGAATGTGGTCGAGCTCGCCGTCGAGGATCATCTTGAAGCCGCGGACGGTGTCCTTGACCGGGACGTACTTGCCGGGCGTGCCGGTGAAGACCTCCGCGACCGCGAACGGCTGGGAGAGGAAGCGCTGGATCTTGCGGGCGCGGTAGACGGTCTGCTTGTCCTCGGGCGACAGTTCGTCGAGGCCGAGGATGGCGATGATGTCCTGCAGGTCCTTGTAGCGCTGCAGCACGCGCTGGAGCTCGCGCGCGACGCGGTAGTGCTCCTCGCCGACGATGGACGGCTCGAGGGCCTTGGAGACCGAGGCGAGCGGATCGACCGCGGGATAGATGCCGAGCTCGGCGATCGAGCGCTCGAGCACGATGGTCGAGTCCAGGTGGGCGAAGGTGTTCGCCGGGGCGGGATCGGTGAGATCGTCCGCCGGGACGTACACGGCCTGCACGGAGGTGATCGAACCCTTCTTGGTCGAGGTGATGCGCTCCTGGAGGAGGCCCATCTCGTTCGACAGGGTTGGCTGATAGCCGACCGCCGAGGGCGAGCGGCCGAGCAGCGCGGACACCTCGGAACCGGCCTGGGAGAAGCGGAAGATGTTGTCGATGAAGAGCAGCACGTCCTGGTTCTTCTCGTCGCGGAAGTACTCGGTCATCGCGAGGGCCGAGAGGGCGCCGCGCATGCGGGCGCCCGGGGGCTCGTTCATCTGGCCGTACACCAGCGCG
>CAIWXW010000093.1 GCA_903916755.1 uncultured Opitutaceae bacterium
GGCGCCGGACCGGCGGGAGGCGCGAGATTGAGGCCGCGGACGTTAAGATAGTTAACGCCCCGCACGAGCTGGTAGTCGGCGACGAACTTGCCCGCCTGGCCGGGGCTGCCGCCCGATTCCGTCCAGACATGCGGGCGCCCGAAGACGTGCGCGGCATCCGCGGCGAGTTTGGGGAAATCGGCCACCACGCCCGGACCGATCTGGTTCAGGTTGTCGATGCCGGGCACGTTGACGTAGCGCATGTCCCGAAAAAACGAACCTTCGTTGCGGACCATGTCGCCGCCATGGGCGAGATCGAGCATGGTCTCCTCATGGTTGAGGTGGACCATGTATTCCATCCCGTGCGACTCGCACCATTCGCCGAGCAGCTTGTAGAAGTTATCACGGAAGAGCGCGCTCCACACATCGAAGTAGTCGGCCCGCGCCCGGACCACTTCGGGCGACAATTCAGGCGCGAAGAACTGCGCCAGGTAGGGCTGCAGGTCGTAGCCCTTGGCCTCCTTGAACTTGGCGAGCAGCTCCGGCGTCCAGGGCATGATGCCGGTGAAGTCGGTCTCGTCGCCCCGGAATCCCAGGATCGTGCTGGAAAAGTCCGGGCCCGCGAGCTTCTGGTAGGTGTCGAAGATGAGCTTCAGGTAGGTCCGCGTCGCCTCGGGATTGAGATAGTCGATCAGGGAGTAGAGGCTGTCCTTGTCGGCGGTGCCGTCGGCCCGGTTGGTGTAGCGGGTGGGCGAGCTCTTGAAGACATGGCGGACGAAGACGACCTCGGATACTCCCGGATCCGGCGCGGTCCACTGGAATTGCCCGTCGGCCGGCACCGGCAGGGGGACGCATGTGCGCAGCGCGCGGGTGAACGCCAGGATGCCCAGCGTGTCCGGCGGCACCGCCACCTTCAGCGTCTGGCCGGCGTCGACGGTGTACTGGGCATCGGCGACGATCGCCTGCATGCCGAGCTGGGGATAGTCCTTGCTGATCAGGCCGCCCGCAAACCCGTCGGGATAGCCCGCATCGCCTTCGATCCAGACCTTGATGCCCCGCTTCTTGCATTCATCGATCGCGAACTTGACCAGGTCCAAGTAAGCGGGCGTGAAGTACTTGGGCTGCATGCCCCCCGAATTGTCGATCATGTAGACCCCGGCGCCGTTGGCCTCGAGGGCCTGGATGTCCGCCAGCACGTGCTCCTTGGTCTGCTGGCCGCCCCAGATCGCCCATTGGATGGTGCGGTACTCGCGGGGCGGCTGCGGAAAGGCGGCGGCCGCCTGGGCCACGGTGGGCACGGTGACTTGCTGCCACGGCTGGGCGGCGGCCAGCGGGAGCGACGACAGGGCGAGCAGGGCGGATCCAAACAGGGTTTTCATCACAGGTTCTTTTGGGGCAACAGGAAGCCATGCCGAAGGATTCGGCCCGGGTCAGTCTGCCCAGACGCATGGAAGCCCAAAACGGTTCGATTTCTGCGCCGATCCCATCGCCGAAGCCGCCCGCTTGACCGGAACGCCGCGGGGGTCGGATTTTTGGAGGTTAACCTTTCGGCTGATTTCCCCACCTTTATCCGCGTGCCCCTAAAACCCTGGCTCCGCGTTGTCCTAATCGCCGGCTCCGCATTCGACCTGGCCCGAGCGGCCGAGGTCGCCCCGCCTTCCGCCGCCCTCTCTCCGGCGGTGCTGCCGGGCAACGGACTGAGTCAGCATCCCTTTCTCTATGCCGGCGAGTGGGACACGCGAAAGCCGCTGCGGCAGTCGATGTTCATCGTCCGCGACGGGAAGATCGTCTGGCAGTACTCCATGCCCCTGAAGAATGCGAAGGGGGGCATCCAGGAATTCGACGACGCGACCCAGCTTTCCAACGGCAACATCATCTTCTCGCACATGTCCGGCGCCACCGAGATCGGTCCGGACCGGAAGGTCGTCTGGGACTA
>CAIWXW010000094.1 GCA_903916755.1 uncultured Opitutaceae bacterium
CCGGGCGGGGCCGAAGCGCACCCGGCCAGGAGCGCCGCCAGGAAGAGGCCGGCGCGGCCCGCGCGGCGGGTCATGGCTGTTCGCCTTCCCGGGAGGCCGGCGTCGACGAAAACAGGCCGCCGGGGTGCTCGCGAGCGAAGCGGCGGACCGCCTCGGCGCGCGTGAGCCCCGCGTCCCGGTAGGCCTGCAGTCGCCGGCGGTCCTCCCGTGAGTTGCAGGTGAAGGCGTACTTCAGCGGCGTCGACCCGCTGGCCAGATGCAGGGTCCGCTGGCCATGGGGGGTTTTCTGCACCAGCAGGAACTCGGCGTGGCGCCCCGGTATTGTATTTACAGATTGGATATACGAAAGCTCCCGCTCGGAAAGGTTCTTTTCCTGGGCGATCAGCCGCGCCTTGTCGTAGTTGTCCTGCTTGAGGATGAAAAGATTGTCGGCGGCGCCGACGAAGGCGCTCCGGGCACGGCTGTTACCGAGAAAATCCTCCAGGCCCTGCGCGATGGCGCAGACGGACACGCCGGTTTTGCGCAGCGTGCGGAAGCAGTACTCCATGAATTCCGCGGTGGCCTCGTCCTTCAGCATCACGCCGGCCTCGTCGAAGGTCAGGAATTTCGGCTCGGGACCGGCCGCCAGCGCCAGGCCGTAAACGGCCCCGACGATGGAATTGAAGATGACGCGGGCGAGATCGGCGTCCCGCTGGTCGTGCATCACCCGCTTGAGGTCGAAGACCAGGACGGCGGCGGCGAGGTCGATCTGGGAGGGCCCGTCGAACAGGTTGGCGAGCGAGCCGTCGTCGCACCAGGGGGAGAGGCGATGGGCCAGCCGCGCCGCGCGTTCGTCGCGCAGCAGGGCGGCGCGGACGTGCCGCAGGAAGATGGGCTGGCTCAGGTCGCGGTGGTAGGCCCGGCGCAGCGCCTCCTCCAGGAGGATCAGGTCGTCGCCCGGGAGGCGCTGGTCGCGCTCGCGGACGAGGTTTTCCAGCCAGAGGGCGCGGGACCGCAGCAGCTCCGGGTCCGGGGCGGTGCCGGGCGGCAGCCAGAGGGGATTCAGCCGGTTGGCGCGGCTCTTGACGTCATAGTCGATGTAGACCCCGCCGCTGCAGTCGCAGAAATTCTCGAATGAGCCGCCCAGGTCGACGATGATCGCCTTTGCGCCCCGCCGCCGCATCGCGATGAGGTTCTCGTCCTGCAGGACTGACTTGCCGGAACCGGTGCCCCCGATGATCAGGAAGTGGGGATTCGCGAAGAGGCGCTCGTCCGGCACAATCCAGTTGAAGATGCTTCGGGCCGCCGTCTGGTAGAGGACTCCGATCGCCTTCTGCGCGGACAGATTGGTCGGTTGGCCGAACAGCGGGAGCAGGCGCACCAACTGCGCGGTCGAATAGTCCAACAGGCGGTACCGGTCCTTGTCCTGCGTCCAGAACGGCTGCATGGCGCGCCAATAGGCCCAGAGAGCGCGCTTCTCGTGGATGAAAACCATGTCCCGGGCGCGGGCCAGCGCCAGGACCGAGGCGATCTGCTCGCGCAGCTCGGGGGCGGTGGGTGCCCACAGGTGCAGGTAACAGGCGGCGCGCCAGGTCCCCTCCGAATTGGCCCCCAGGTCCTCCAGCTCCTGGACCAGCTGGGCGGTGGCGCCCCGCTCGGCCGGGTCGGCCGCGGTCACCGGGTCGGATTGGCGCTGGCGCAGCAGCGTCTTCAGGCGCTGCAGCCGCTGCCGGGAATCGCCGCGCTCGGCGTTCAGCACCAGCTCGGCTCGGAAAACGCCGCACAGGAGCAGCAGGTCCTCGAAGACCGGCCGTCCGAGGCTGGCCGGCGGCTCGTAGAGGGTGAGGATGGCGTGGACCCAGCCGTCGAGTTCCGCGATTCCCGCCGGCAGCTTCTGACCATCGGGATCCCAACGAAAATCACAGTGCGCAAAACGTTCGGGGAAGGGAATGTCACGGGCGGCCGGACCGCGGCGCGGACTGGCCCCGGCCTCGAATTGCCGCGGGTTCCAGCGCTGGAAATAGAGGCGGGTGACAGCGTCGTCGTCCAGCGCCACCGGCGACCACCCGAGGGGGTCGAGCACCGCGGCCAGCGTGCGCAGCTGGGTGGCCAGCTCGGCCTCCGCCAACGCGAACTGCTCGCGGTCGAACTGAAAGCGGAGGCGGGCATCGGTGAAGAAAGTGCGCACCCATGCCCAGGGTCCGGGGCGCGTGACGGCCTGGTCCGCGACCGCGCGCCGGACATCGGAATCGGAACCGGGAATCTTCCGGACGAGGATCAGGTAGACCTCGATCCACCGCAGCTGGCCCTCGCGCAGCAGGCCGAGCAGGTTCGCCTGCTGCTCGCGCTGCACTTCGCCGACCAGCCCCGGCGTGAACTCCAGCGGGTCCAGCCGCGCGGAGAATTCCGCGGCGCGGGCATGCTGGGTCCAGATCACCTGCAGATCGAAATGCTCGGGCAGCGCGTTGAGATAGCCGCCAAGGGTCGCGTAGACGGCCTCGATCCCTTCATCGGAGACGGTGGGCGTGTAGGGTGCGTCCAGGCGCAACGCGCGGGCCAACGACCGATCCTGGTTGATCACGAGGCCCCGCTCCAGCGCCAGCGGGGAAAGTTCTCGCGCAAAAGGAGTGCCGTCCAGCTCATTGGTTCGCTGGAACTTGCGCATCAGCCTCGGTCTCATTGGCGGAGGGGCGCGCGCACATAGGCGCGGGGCTCGGCCCGACCCGGCCGCAGCAGGCGGGGCTGGAAGCGGGATTGAAAATAGTGCCAATCATGCCCCGGCGGGCGTCCCAGCCGGAAAGCGGCGAGGTAGGCGGGATATCCGGCCAGAACGGCGATCAGGCCCAGGTTGCTGTCGAGGATCACCATGGCGAAGGCGAGAAGGCCGATGAGCGCGCCGAAATCGGCGGGGGTGAAGATTCCCCATATATAGATGGAGCGTCCCAGTTGCCGATGATAGCGCAGCGGCGGCATGGGGTCATTTCTCCCCGGGGCCAGCGGCCAGCGCCGCCGCCGGGGTCTCGAGTCCGCGGGCGGCCTCGTCCAGCCCTGCTATCACCTGGCGCAGCTCGTCGGCCGTCCATTCCGGCTTGGCCGTCAGTCTGACCAGGGCCGCGACCGCGGCCCGCAGGCGCTGGCTGGTGGCCGCCGGGGGGGCGGTGGGGCAGAGCAGGAAGACCGGAACGGCCACCTCCACCTGGGACGGGCCGAGGCGGAAGAGCACCCGCTTCTGCAGGTCCAGGGTGCGCAGCTCATAGCCGGGCACTGCGAGCGTGGCCGGCACAGGCAGCGCCCGGCTCTCGCTCGCGGCGAGACCGGCGGGGACGACGCTTCCCAGGAGGCCGCAAAGAAAAAACAGCGGGTGCATTCCGGGAGAATAACAACCCGCGGCGGACGACCGGCGCCCGAACCACCCGGCCGGAGGGAAAAAAACCCCCGCGGCCTAAACTTTCCCCGCCGCGGGCCGAAGTAGTAGGCCACACCCCACGGTGCCAGAGCGTGTCCGACTCTCCCTTCGGCACGGCCGCAGCACGGAAGCTGCCAGCTAGACCCCAAGGATGGATCATGTCGGTTGTCATCAATTCAAACTACTCGGCGGCCATCGCCGCCAACAACCTCGCGACCTCGAATGCCCGGCTGCAGAACAGCCTGAACCGGCTTTCGAGCGGCTCGAAGATCGTCAATCCCTCCGACGATGCGGGCGGCCTGGCGGTCGCGATGAAGCTGACCGCCACCTCCAATCGCCAGGGCGCGCTCCAGAACAACCTCGGCGACGCCACCTCCTACGCCCAGACGCAGGACGGCGCCCTGGCGGTCGCCGGGTCGATCCTCGACCGGGTCTCCGAACTGGCCACGCTCTACCAGGATCCGACCAAGAACACCTCGGACCTCGCGAACTATAACGACGAGTTCACCCAGCTCCAGAACGAGCTGACCGCGGTCGGGAGCGAGACCTTCAACGGCATCAACCTCTTCGGTTCCGGCAATCTGACGGTGGCCGCCACCGACGACCTTGGCACGGCCGGCGCCATCACGGTGGCCCAGCAGAACCTGATGTCATCGGGTGGGTTTCCGACGTTTTCGGACAATTGGGCCAACCTGAGCAACTGGACGCCCGACACCAGCGGCGGTGGAACCGCGGGGGTCTCGGGGAATCAGCTGCACTTGGACACCAACACCGCCGACGTGAATCTCACCTCCAACGCATCCTATACCGGGGCGTTTCGGATTGCCGCCAATTTCAATGTCAGCGGCGTCAATGCCGGGCTCACGGTGAGTTTTGGGGGCACCCAACTGGCCGATCTCGAGGCGGGGACCTACAGCGGCAACCACAGCCTCAGGATCGATGTCGACGCGGCGGGCAATTCCAGCCTGTACGTCGACGGAACGCTGGTTCCCTCCCAGTCGAACACGGGGGTCGACACGTCCGGTTCACATCCGATGGTGATGGATTTTAACTCAGCCGGATCAGCCTCGGCCGTGGTGGGGCCGGTCACCGTCTCGAGCCTGGCCAGCGGGGGCAACACCGACCAGGTGGCGACGGCCGCTTCCCTCGGCAGCCTGTCCCTCTCCACCGTCACGAGCGCGATCCAGGATGTCGCCGCCATGCGGGCGCAAAATGGCGCCGAGCAGAGCCGGCTGAACTTCGCCTCGACCCTGCTGACGACCAACCAGACGAATCTGCAGTCGGCCATCAGCCGGATCAGCGACGTCGACGTCGCGACCGAGACCACCAGCCTCGCCCGGTGGAACGTCCTGGTCCAGGCGGGCACCTCGATGCTGACGCAGGCCAACCAGTCCGCCCAGATCGCGTTGAAGCTGATCACGGGCTGATGGCGGGTCCGGTGCCGAATGGTCTGGGCCACCGCCGGCCGATCGAAAGCAGGACCGCGCTCGCTGCGACGCAGACCCAGCCAAAAAGGTCGCCGATTCTGCCGTAGAGCGTCGGCATCCGGTCGGCCACGCGGATCGTGGCGAGCAGGGCAGTCCCGGGAAGCGGGCTGCTCTTCTTTTCGGCCAGGATCCGCCCATAGGCATCGCTCACCGTCAGGTATCCTTCGCGGGCCACCCGCACGACGGCGTATCCGCTTTCGACCCCCCGGGTCAGGGTATTCAGGCCCTCGGCCCGGGCGTCCTCGAAGGTGGGATTCCAGGACGGCACGAGCATCACGGCGGCATCCCGATCGCCATAGGCCCGCCCGAGAGCGGCGAAGAACATGTCCTTGCAGATTGCCAGGCCGTACCGATGACTCTGCATCTGTTGCACCACGTCGGCGGCGCCGGCGAGATATCCATGCTCTCCCGGGGCGAGGTGTTGCTTGTCATACGAGGCCGTCAAGGTTCCGGCGGGCGTGAACAGCCAGGCGCGATTGACGCGGCCTTCGCCGTCGTCAATTCCGACGCCGGCCTCAAGCCAGACATGATGGCGCGCGGCCAGCTCGCCCAGATGCCGCTGCCACTGCGAGGCGGTCGCCGGGGCCAGCAGCCCCGTTTTTTCCGGCAGCACGATGATCTCCGCTCCCTGCGCGCTCAGTGAGGAAACGTGGCGGTCGTATTCGTCCCAGATGGATTTTATGTAGGAAGGAGACGCTTTGAGGCCGATCGCGTCGTCGATCGCCACGAGCCCGAGCGTGGTCTTCCGGCCGGACACGGGATGGTGCAAGCGGGCCAACCCAAAAACGATCGAGGCGGCAAGGAGAAGCAGGGTCCCCGCGTAGGCCAGCCACGCTCGTGGCACCACGCGTCCGAACGCGCCGGCCATCGCCAGCGTTGAGGGAACCAGGGTGACAAGGAAGAGGAGCCCCCCGATCCCGAAGAGCGACACGACCTGCAGAATCGGCAGGCATTCGACCTGCGAGTAGGCCAGGCTGCCCTCGTTGCCCGAATTCTTCAGGACGGAGCCGAGGGTGTCCACCGCCACCCAAAGCACGGGATACGCCAGCACGGTCCAGGCCGCCTGGTAGCGAATGACCAGGCGTCGCGCCTGCATGACCACCAGGGAAAAAACGATGGCCTGGCTCGCGGTCGCGGCCGAGGCCGCCAGCGGCCCGAAGATGAGGAGACGGTAGTGAAAATTCGCGCTGACGCCGATCAGCGCGGCCAGCAAGACCGTCCCCCAGGCTTCCCGCCCGGGCAGGCGAAAGGCCAGGGCGAGCAGCGGAGCTGGCGCGAGCCACGCCAGCCACCCTACCGGACTGAGCCCGACGATGAGCCGCAAGAGGAGGCCCAGGAGCACGGAAGCCGCGAGCAGGAGCGGAACACGCAGATGGCGGCGGGATGGGCTGGATTGCATCGGGGGGTCGGGGAAGGCGCCAGCCGCGGCTCGGGCAGTTCAAGGAATGAGCCTGCCCAAACCCAGTCCCCGCGCGCCGCTGCCGGAAGTCATGATGGGGTCGGGCTCTTCAGGTTTGCAAAGGGATTTTCGGCGCCATCGCGGTCGCGCTCAGGGGTGGATCGAGTGCGGTGGAGTGCCTGAGCGCACGCGGGGACGCACTTGTTATTGTCCGGTCATGCGCCAAAGACATTTGCTCGGAATTGCTGCCGGACTTTCGCTGATTTTCTTGGCCGCTCCGGCCCACGCCCAGAGTGCCCGCGCGGTTTTCAACGGCCCCCAGAACATGGATGCCGGGCTCCAAAACGGCCTGAACAACCTCACCGGCTACGTTGCTGTTCTGCCACTTGGCGCTAAGACGCTTGGGGCCAAAGGGGTGGCGGCGTCAATTAATCCGAAGATCGAGTGCCGGGATGGGCGCTTGCCTGCCGGGGCGAATGACTCAGACTCGGAGGCGTGCCAATGACCGTCCAACAGATCGTCGCTGAAGCGCGGCAGCTTCCTTTCGAGGACCTAGCCAAACTCGTCGACGCGTTGCTTGCGGAATCCGCGGAGCCGGATCCGCAAGTAGACGAAGCCTGGAAACTGGAGGCTCGTCGCAGGCTCGCTGAGATCGAAAGCGGCCGGGTCAAATGCATTCCGGGCGATCAAGTGATGGCGAAGGTGCGGAAGATCGTCGGCAGGTGAAGCCGATAGGCTTCCACCCGTCTGCGGACCGGGAGTTGACCGACGCGTCCTTGCAATATGCGGCAATCAACGCACCGCTTGGCCGCGGTTTTGCGGAGCAATTCGATGAACTGCTGCTCGAAGTTAGGACCGGCCCAAAGCGGTACAGAATGTTTGATCCGCCGATGAGACGGCACTTCAAGCGCAGGTTCCCTTACGCTATCTTGTACGTTGACCAACCCGAGATGGTATTGGTTATCGCCGTGATGCACTTCAAGCAGCGACCGGGTTACTGGCGGGGCCGGCTCGGTTGAGTTTTGGAAGGTTTCGCCGGCTGCTTTCGGGAGCCGGCGATTTCAAAGGCGAACGGGTTTCGCGGTGGAACCACAACTCCCCGTGGCGCCCTTGCTATGGTAAGGGCATGAACTCAAAGGCCTGTTTCATCCTATTCATCGTATTCGGACTGTTCGTTTTTGGCCATCCCGCCCACGCCCAAAGCGCCAGCGCGGTCTTCAACGGCCCCCAGAACATGGATGCCGGGCTCCAAAACGGCCTGAACAACCTGACCGGCTACGTCTATGCGATCCTCAAGTTTTTGAGCCTGATCGGCCTCGGTATCGCCTATTATTTTGTGACCCATCACGGGGTGGGGAAGGCCATCCTCGCCACCATCGCGGCCGTGATGCTCTGGTTTGCCCCGGTCGTGGCGAATATCGCCCAGAACATCGGGGCGGCCGCCGCCCAGCAGTCGTCTGTCTCGAGCACGCCGGGAGGGTGACCGGGAAAGCGCCGGCATCTTCGCCCGCTTTTTCGTTTGCGCGGACGGACCCACGGCTCTCGCATGTCCGGGCAGCATGTATCTCAAGGCCCTCCGACTCCACGGCTTCAAGTCCTTCCCCGACGCCACCACCCTCCGCTTCGAACCTGGCGTCACCGCGGTGGTTGGCCCCAATGGCTGCGGCAAGTCGAATATCGCCGATGCGATCCGCTGGGTGCTGGGCGAGCAAAGCGCCAAGGCCTTGCGGGGTGGCAAGATGCAGGATGTCATCTTCGAGGGCACGGACACCCGTCGGCCTTCCCAGATCTGCGAGGCGGCCCTGCTTTTGACCGACTGCGAGAAGCAGCTCGGCAGCGAGTTTCACGAGATCGAGATCATGCGCCGAGTCGATCGCGACGGTACGGGTGAGTACTTTTTCAACGGCCAGGCCTGCCGGCTGAAGGACATCCAGAAGCTGTTTATGGACACCGGGATCGGGCGTTCGAGCTACTCGGTGATGGCTCAGGGCCAGATCGACCAGATCCTTTCCTCCAAGCCGGAGGAGCGCCGCGCCGTTTTTGAGGAGGCCGCCGGCATCACCAAATACAAGAGCCAGCGCCGCGAGGCGCTGGGCAAGCTGGCGCTGACGGACCAGAACCTGGTCCGTGTGGCCGATGTCGTGGGCGAAGTCGGCCGCCAGATCGGCAGCCTGCGCCGCCAGGCGGCCAAGGCCATGCGCTACAAGCGGCTGAACCACCGCCTGCGCCACCTGAGCCTGGCCTGGAGCGGGCATCAGCACCTGCAATTCGCCGAGGAACTTAAGCGGCTGGAGGCGGCAGTCACCGCCTTGCGTACCGCTGCCGACGAGCGCCGCGCGAGCCTGGAGTCCCGCCAGGCCGGGGTGGACGAGCAGAAGGCGCTCCGCAGCCGGCTGAATCAGCGCGTGCAGGACGCCCAGCAGGCGGTCTTTGACCTTCGCTCCCAGAAGGAGGCGGCGGAGAACGCGGCCAATCTCGCCACCACCCGCCGCGGCGGCCTGGTCGAGCGGCTGGAGGCTGCGACCTCGAGCCTCGCCGAGACGGAAATGCAGCTGCGCGAAGTGGCTTCCCAGGTCGATACCGGGGCGCACGACAAGCAGATGCAGCTGGGCCTCCTCGGAAGTTCCGACGCGGTCTTCCAGCAGCGCAACCGCGAGCTCGCCATCGCCGAAGGCGCGCTCGGGCGCTTCGAGCAGGAGCTCCAGCAGGCCAAGTTCGAGCTGCTGCAGTTCGACAGCACGGTCACGCGGCTGCGGACCGACTGCTCCGGCTACGAGGTCGACCAGAAGACCAGCGCGCATCGCCACGATGCGGTCGCCCAGGAATTGACCCAGGCGCGCGAGCAGGCGGCGGCGACGGCGGCGGCGGCCGCCGAGCTGGCGGCGCGGCTCGAGCAGGCGCTGGCCGACAAGACGGCCACGCAGGAGGCCACGGCGGCCGCCCAGCAGGCGCTGGCCGACCTCACCCGTGAATTTCGCGAGGCGCAGCGGCACCTCCAGGATATCGACCGCCAGCTGGCGCAGCGCGGGGCGCGCCTCAAGCTCCTGCAGCAGCTGCAGGAGCGCTGGGAGGGTTTCGGCGAGGGCGCCAAGGCGGTGCTGCAGGGCCGTCTCGATGCGGCGCTGGCGGGAGCGCCGGCGGTGCCGCTTTCCCGCGGACTGGAAGTGAAGCCGGAATTCGGGCCCGCGATCGAGGCCCTTCTCGGTTCCGCGGCTGAGGCGATCAGCGTCGCCGACGTCGCCACGGCGCAGCGGATTCTCGCCCAGCTCGAGCAGGAGCAGATCGGCTCGGCCATCCTCCGGGTCGCGGAATTCACGCGTCCCCGCGGCGACCAGCCGGCGCTGCCGCCCGGCCTGGCGCCCGCGACGGCGGCGCTGAGCGATCCCGCGGCGGCGCACCCGGCGACCGCGCTCCTGGAAACCTGCTATCTCGCCGACGACCTCAATGGGTTCCTGGCCTTCTGGCAGGCCAATCCCGGCTTCGAGTTCCTGGCCGTGGCGACGCGCCGCGGTGAAATCGTGGATCGCCGCGGCCTGGTCTCCGGCGGCCACCGCTCCGGAAAAAAAGGCGGCGACGGGATCGTCCAGCGCGAGATCGACCTGCGCGAGACCGCCCGGGCGCTGGCGGACGAGCAGAGGCGTCACGACGAGCAGAAAGCCGTGATCGACGGACTTTCCGCCCGCCTCGCCGCGGCCGAGCTGGCGCTGGAACAGCGCCGGGCCGAGCTGCTGGTGGCCACCCAGACGGTCGCGGCGGCGCAGGCCGACCAGCGCGGCGCGCACCGCGCCGCCGAGGACGCCGCCAGCCGCGTCCGCCGGATGGAGCAGGAATTGAAGTCCCTGGAGGACGCCCGCAATGAGGCGCAGGCGCGCTGGCAGAAAGCGCAGGCCGGCCTGCAGGAGGCGGAGGCGGCCGCGACCGCGCACCGCGGGAAGATCCAGCAGCTGGAGGCGCGGCTCGCCGAGACCCGCGTCGAGCGCGACGGCAAGCGCGAGGGGCTGGCCCAGGCCCGCCTTGAGCTGGCCGAACGGCGGCAGAAGGTCGAGGTGCTCGACCGCGGACTTACTGAGATGGAAAGGCGCCGCCACCAGCTCGATGAGCTCCTGGTCCAGCGCCAGCAGGAGATCGAGGCCTGGACCGAGCAGGTCGCCGACCTCGAGCGATCCGCCGCCGAGGGCCGGGCCCGGGCGACGCAGCTGGAGAGCACCTTTGGCGTCGCCCGCGAGCAGGTGGAGAAGATCCGCCTTGAGTTGGTCGAGGTCGAGCGCGCCATCACCGGCCTCGAGACCGAGCAGGCCACCCTGCGGGCGGAGTCGGAGTCCGCGCACGGCAGCCTGAGCGCGCAGGAGATCAGGCTGGCCGAGCAGCGGCAGCGCTCCGGCTTCCTGACCGAGGAAGTCACGCGCGAGTTTCAGGAGGATGTGAGCACGCTGGACTGGGCGCGGCTCCTGTGGCGCGCGGATGACGAGCCCGAGGGCCTGCAGGCCCTCGACCTGGACGAGGACGAAGTCGCCGAGGCACCGGCGGCCGGTCCCGGGGCCGAGCCGGCCGCCGAGGCCAAGCCGAAGGCGCGCCGGGCCAAGAAGCCGAAGGGCGAGCCAACCGAGGCGGATCTCGCGGCCTTGGCCGCGTCCAATTGGGAGGAGATCCGGATCGAGATCGACGCGCTGCGCCAGCGGCTGTCCGGCCTCGGCGCGGTCAACCTGGTCGCGATCGAGGAATACGCCGAACTCAAGCAGCGCCACGACTTCCTGCGGGCGCAGAGCAGCGACCTGGCCAACGCCAAGGCCGAGCTGCTCCGCGCGATCGACGAGATCAACCAGACTTCGCAGCAGCAGTTCGAGGTCGCATTCGCCCAGATCAAAAAGAATTTTGAATACACCTTTCAGACCCTCTTCGGCGGCGGCCGCGCGACCCTGAACCTGGTCCAGACCGACGATCCGCTGGAAAGCGGCATCGAGATCGTGGCCCAGCCGCCGGGCACGAAGCTGAAGGGCATCAGCCTGCTCTCCGGCGGCCAGCGCGCGCTCACGGCGGTGGGGCTGCTCTTTGCGCTCTACCTGGTCAAGCCGTCGCCCTTCTGCCTCCTGGACGAGCTGGATGCGCCGCTCGACGAGTCGAACATCGGGCGGTTCACCGACCTCCTGAAGAAATTCGTCAGCAACTCCCAGTTCATCATCATCACGCACAACAAGCGGACGGTGGCCGCGGCGAGCGCCATCTACGGCGTGACGATGGAGGAGCGGGGCGTCTCGAAGACCGTGTCGATGCGCTTCAACCATGAGCGCGGCGAGGCCGAGGCCCAGCCCCATAATCTGGCCGAGGCGGTCCGCGACACCCGGCTGGCGGGCGCGCCGGCCTGACCGGCGCCCGGACGATGAAATTCCTGCTGGTCGACGGCTTCAACCTGGCCTACCGCTGCTTCTTCGCGATCCCCGAGCTGACGCGGGCGGACGGGTTTCCGACCAACGCGCTGCACGGCTGGCTGAAATCGCTCTGGCGGCTGGCGGATCAGGAGCGGCCGGACTCGACGCTGGTTTTCTTTGACTTGGGCGGCTCGCAGGACCGCCTGCTCCTGCACCCGGAATACAAGGCCCACCGGGCGGAGATGCCCGAGGCGCTGGAGCGCCAGATTCCCATCATCAAGGCGCTGACCCGCGCGATGGGGCTGGCCGGGATCGAGCAGGAAGGAGTCGAGAGCGACGATCTCCTGGCTTCGGAGGCCGTGACGCTCGCGGCGGCCGGCCACGAGGTCCTGATCGTAAGTTCCGACAAAGACTTTGCCCAGATTGTCAGTGATCGCATCCAGATCATGCTGCCGCCGCCGACCGCCAACCCCAAGCTGGGCTGGCGCCGGCTGGACCAAGCCGGCGTGATGGAAAAATTCGGGGTGCCGCCGGCGGCGATCGCCGACTACCTCGCCCTGGTCGGCGACACCTCCGACAATATCCCCGGCGTTGCCGGGGTGGGACCCAAGACGGCAGCCAAATGGCTGGCCGAACACGGCGATCTGGAAGGAGTTATAGCCCGCGCCGCAGAGCTGAATCCGGAACGATTTCGGCTCGCGGTGGCCGGCGAGGCCGATCGCTTGAGGCGCAATCGGACCCTGACCACCCTGAATCTCAAGCTCGCGCCTGTTCCGACGACCGCTTCCCCGGCCCAACTTCCAGAACTCTTTCGCCTGCTGGAGGAAATGGAAATGCGGACGGCGCTGACGGACGCCAAGAAGCGCTACTTGGAGCCGGAACTCTTCTAAGGGTCTCGCCGGGGGAAAGGACGATCTTGGCGTCTTGCTAAGATGTTTATAATAAATTAGTTAACATATATTTGGCGATGTCGTGACGAAAAAGGGGTTGAAGGCCATCGCGCCGGGGTGTCCTCTGGCCCTGTGTCCGAGAAAAAGCCCATTTTGATGCTCGGACTGCCCAAGGGCAGTCTTGAGGACTCCACAATCAAGCTCTTCGCCAAGGCGGGTTGGAAGATCGCGGTTAATTCGCGCTCCTACAAGCCGTCGATCAACGATGACGAGCTCGACGGCCGGTTCATCCGCGGCCAGGAAGTCAGCCGGTACGTCGAACACGGGTTTTTCGACTGCGGCCTCTGCGGCCAGGACTGGATCCTGGAAAATGAGTCCGAAGTCGTGGAAGTCTGCGACCTGATCTACAGCCGCGCCTCGAACCAAAAGTCCCGCTGGGTGCTCTGCGTCCCCGAGGCCTCGTCAATCCGCAAGCCCGCCGACCTCGCGGGCAAACGGGTGGCGACCGAGCTGGTGGGGACGGTCCGCCGTTACTTCGCCCAGAAAAAAGTGGCGGTCGAGGTGGAGTTTTCCTGGGGCGCGACCGAGGTCAAGGTGCCCGACCTGGTCGACGCGATCGTGGACCTGACCGAGACCGGCAGCTCGATCCGCGCCAACAAGCTGAGGATTCTCGACACCATCCTCGAGACCAACACCAAGTTCATCGCCAACAAGAAGGCCTGGGCCGATCCGGTTAAGCGCCGCAAGATCGAGACGATCGGGCTCCTGCTCCGGGGCGCCCTCGAGGCCGAGAGCAAGGTCGGCCTCAAGATGAACGCGCCGAAGAAGGCTCTGGCCAAGATCATCAAGGCGATCCCGGCCCTGCGCAATCCGACCATCTCCCCGCTGAGCATCGCCGGCTGGGTGGCGCTCGAGACGATCATCGACGAGCGCGTCGTCCGCGAGATCATCCCGCAGCTCAAGGCCTTCGGCGCCGAGGGCATCGTCGAATACCCGCTCAACAAGGTGGTATACTGAGCCATGGTCACGCTCGCCCTGCTGCAGCACGCCTGCGGGCCCGAGCCGAAGGCCAATCTCAAGCGCACGCTGGCGCTGGCGAAACGGGCGGCGGGGCAGGGGGCCAACATCATCTGCACCCAGGAGCTGTTCCGGTCGCGGTATTTCTGCCAGAGCGAGGACTACGCGGCCTTTGCGCTGGCGGAGCCAGTGCCGGGACCGAGCACGGAGGCCTTCCAGGAACTCGCGCGCCAGCATGGCGTCGTGGTCATCGCCTCGCTCTTCGAGCGGCGGGCGCAGGGGCTTTATCACAACACGGCCGTGATCATCGATGCCGACGGCGCGATCGCGGGCCTCTACCGGAAGATGCACATTCCGGATGATCCGCTGTTCTACGAAAAGTTCTATTTCACCCCGGGTGACACCGGGTTTCGCGCCTGGCCGACGAAGTTCGGCAAGATTGGCGTCCTGATCTGCTGGGACCAGTGGTACCCCGAGGCGGCCCGCCTGACGGCCCTGGCGGGGGCCGAGATCATCTTCTATCCCACCGCGATCGGCTGGCACCCGCGCGAGAAACGCCGGAAGGGCGCCCTCCAGCACGGCGCCTGGGAAACCATCCAGCGCGGGCATGCGGTGGCCAACGGCTGCTACGTCGCCGTCTGCAACCGGGTCGGCCGTGAGCGGCCGGCCGGCGGCGACGGTCTTGAATTCTGGGGCCAGAGCTTTGTCGCCGGCACGAGCGGGGAGATCCTGGCCAAGGCCGGCGCGGTCAAGCCGGAGATCCTGCTGGCCACGGTCGACCTGGCGGCGATTGACGACCTGCGCACCCACTGGCCCTTCCTCCGCGACCGCCGCATCGACGCCTATGGCGACCTCACCCAGCGCTACCTCGACTAGGTCGCCGGCCGCGCTGGGCTTCCGCTTCCCCGCGGAATGGGAGCCGCAGGCGGCCGTCTGGCTTTCCTGGCCGCACCGGCGGCGGACGTTCCCCGGGGCGTTTGCGCCGATTCCGGCCCTCTTCGCCGAAATCGCGGCTCAGATCAGCCGGCGGGAAAAGGTCTGCATCAACGTGGGCCGCTGGCGGCAGCCGCGCGTCCGCCAGCTGCTCGCCCGGGCGAAAGCGGACCTGGGGGCCATCACCCTTTACGATCATCCCACGAACGACCTGTGGTGCCGCGATCACGGGCCCATCTTCGTGAAGAACGACCGGACCGGCGAAGTGGCTCTGACTGACTGGAAATTCAACGCCTGGGGCGGGAAATACCCGCCCTTTGACCGGGACAACGCGATTCCGGGGCGGATCGCGCGCGCGCTTGGGCTTCGCCGCTTCGCGGTCGAGATGGTGCTGGAGGGCGGATCGATCGACGGCAATGGCGAGGGCCTCCTGCTCACGACGGAAGTCTGCCTCCTCAACCCGAATCGCAATCCCGACCTCTCGCGGACGCAGATCGAGCGGCAGCTGAAAGCGGCGCTCGGCGTCAAATCCGTGCTCTGGCTCGGCGACGGGCTGGTCGGCGATGACACCGACGGGCACGTCGACGACCTGGCCCGCTTCTTCCGGTCGGACGGCATCGTCACGGCGGTGGAAGGGAACGCGCGCGATGTGAACTATCGCGCGCTGCGGGACAATCTCGAGCGGTTGCGCGGCCTGCGCACCCCGGCCGGCCGGAAGTTCACGATCGTCGAGCTGCCCATGCCGGCGGCGTGCCACCATCGCGGACAACGGCTGCCCGCGACCTACGCCAATTTCCTGGTGATCAATGGCGCGGTCCTGATGCCGGCCTTCCGCCAGCCGCGGCGGGACGCGGCCGCGGCCGAGATCCTGGGCGCCTGCTTCCCGGGGCGTGAGGTCGTGCCGATCGACTGTCTCGACCTCGTCGTGGGGCGGGGCACCCTGCACTGCATCTCCCAGCAGCAGCCGGCCTAGCCCGGAAAACGATTCTGCTCGTCTCCGGACGGGCCATTGTCGATCAACGAAACCTCATCGCATGGGCCACCGCGTCACTGCCGGGCTGGAACGCCATTACGACCGCCTGATCGGGATCCCGGAAGGGGCGCTGATCGCGGCGGTGCTGTGGGCGGGCCACGGGGTCTGGCTGGGCCTGACCGCGACCCTCCTCACCGTGGCCGGTCCCGCGGCGGCCTGGATCGCCCTGCGGGCCATCGCGGGCCCGCAGCTGCCCGACCGGGCGCATACCGGTCGGTTCGCCGGCACGCTCGCGCTCTGGCTCCTGTTTTTCTGGGTCGCCTACGAGGGCGTCGTCGCCGGAGACGTCGGCCGGATCCACGCCGTCATGGCCACGTACATCTTTGCCGGGCTGCTCGGCCTGCGGGCGTGGCGTCGGCGCCAGGGGGCGGCCGCGCTGGGCGAGTGCGCCCGGCTGGCCGCGCTGGTCCTGGCGGGTTTTTGGCTGCTGGCTCCGGTGCTGACGCCTTCCCTGTGCGGCACGGGCGACGGCCAGTGGTACGCCACGCTGCTGGCCGACATGGTGAGGCAGGTGCACGCCGGCGTCTTTCCCGTCTTCGTCGGCCAGAGCGAGCTCCAGTTCAACGGCGCCATCAACCCGCTCCGGCTGGCGCCCGGCTTCCATTATCTCGGCGCCATGCTCGACGCCGCCACCGGCTGGAGCCTGGATCCGGTCGCGCTCCTCAACCTGCTCATGGCCCTGGTCGCCGCCGCCACCGCGGTCGTCACCTATCTCTGCCTGGTGGCGCTGGCCCCGCGGCGCCGCTGGCTGGCCGGGCTGGCGGCATTCCTGTACCTGGCGTGCCCGGGCGTGCTGGCCCTGCCGTACAAGAACGATCTCTATCTCACCTGGCTCGCCGCGCCGCTGGTTCCGGTCGTGCTCTACGGCTGCGTGCGATCCTTCCGCCGCCTCGATGCGGGCGCCATCGTGTGCGTCGCGGGCGCCACGGGGCTGATCTGGTGGCTGCATTCGCCGGTCGCCATCTGGCTGACCGCCTTTGTCGTCAGCGCGCAGGTGATCCGGCTGCTGTGCCGGCGGCCGCGGCGGGGGGACTGGGGGCGCGAGGCGGCGGCCGTGGCGCTTTTCCTCGCCGTGGCCGCATACCCGCTGGTCTCGGTCCTCGTGGTCAAGCCGGAGGCCGGCCAGAACGTGGCCTCGTTCAGCTCGGGGCTGTCGGCGGCGCGCGGGGTGGAATACATCCGCTCCGTCTTTCCGGCCGTCCTCCTGCCCCTCCGCTACCACGCGCCCAGCATCGAGGACCTCCAACTGGGGTACAGCCTGTGGCTGCTCCTGCTGGGGGCGCTGGGTGCGGCCGCCTGGCGGCGGTCGGCGCCCTATGCGGTGGTGGCCGCCGGCGCGGTGCTGCTGGTCCTGCTGCTGACGCCGATGGGCGGGTTCACCCTGGTCCTCTGGCGGTGGATCCCGGACCCGATCATCGCCGTCTCGGGGGACTACCCGATGAACCGGCTCTACCTGCTGCTCGCGGCCTTCGCGACGGTGCTGGGCTGGCTCGCGGTCAACCCCTTCCTCGACCGCGCGCGCCCGGCCCGCCGGTGGCTCTATCCGCTGGCGGTCATTTTGTGTGTATGGAGTGGATACGAAGGCCGGTCGCTGGCCCTGGAGGCCAGCGAATCCTGGCCGCCGCCGCCCTCCGGCCGGCGGGCCATGCTGCCGGAGAACGCGGCGCTGACGCGTTACTCCTACCTGAGTTTCGGGGCGCTGCCGCCCTATTTCACCCATGGCGTGGCTGATCCGCTGCTCGAGTCGCGGCTGCTGGACCGCGCCACCCGCCTCCTCTTGGTCGGCAACCGCGAGTCGATCGAACAGGGCACCGCCGAGGGCGTCACGCCGCTGGGCGAGGGCGTGTTCGAGGCGGATCCGAAGGAGATCCCCATCTTTCACTACCGGCCGAGCCTGACCGTCGAACCGGGCGGACACTATGCGGTCATCCTCGATCCCCGCCATCCGGACGCCGAGGGCACGCTGATCGTGCAAGGCGAATCCATGTTCCGCCTTTACGCCCTGCCGGAGTACGGGATGGCGCTGTCCTTCGGCACCGGGCCCGGGCATTCCCATGTCCTGCCCCTCTGGACCAACCAGAATGTACCCGAGGACATCCGGTTCGAATTCCGCACGACCGGCGACTGGGTCAAGCGCGACGTGAGCACGCTGGGCTACTATCAATTCATCCGTTACGACCCGGGCCGGCTGCCCGTCTTTGTCACCTCGCTCATTCCCTACCGGGCGCGCGTGACCGCGCCGGCGGACGCCTGGCTGGAGACGCCCCGGATGTACCAGGACGCCTATCAGGCGATCGTCGATGGGCGCCGCGTCGCCGTCGCCAAATCGCCCGCCGGCCTGGTCATGGTTCCGGTCCCCGCGGGCACCAGCACCGTCAAGGTGCAGTACTATCCTCCCTTCGTGCTCCTGGCCTCCTTCTGGCTTTCCTTTCTGGCGGCCCTGGGGGTGGCGGCGGGGCTCATGCTGCATCTCGCCCGCGCCGCCCGCGCGGATTCCGGGCTCGCCACCGCGCCGGCGGCCCAGTGACACTTTGTGGGTGAAAACGCGCTTTTCCGGCCTTCTGCTCCTCGGCGGACTCCTGCTCGGCGGGTGTGCGGTGACCGATTCCGTCCGGGAGCGGATGGCCGCGGACTCGCCGGCCCACGCCCGCGTGTTCGCGGCGGAGCCCCGGGTGGCCTACGCGGCGATGCGGGCGTCCCTCAACGGGATGGGCTATAATTTCTCGCGCGGCGGCCCGGCCGAGGGCTGGCTCGACGCGCTCAGCCCGGTGCTGCCGGGCGACGCCGGGGAAAACGCCCGGCAGATCTCGCTCCACGCCGAATTCCACGCGGCCGACGGGGGCACCGAGGTCCGGCTGACCCTGAAGGAGATCATTGAGGACAGTTCGGCCCACCTGGGCATGGCCACCACGACCCCCCTCCGCGACACCCCCCTTTACGAGGTGTTTTTCCACGCGATCCAGGCCAATTTGGCCGGCGCCGCGCCCTAAGGGATGGGGGCGGGCCGCCCCGAAAATCTGCTTGCTGGCCGGGTCCGCCCATGAGAGGCTGACCTTTCGCGGCATTTTCAATGGTCAGATCGGCGTCGCCGCGATGCTCCCGCCGGTCCGTTTTCAAGTCCAACAGTCAACCCAGGGTTCCGCCTCGGCGGAACCATCCCGGTCCGGACTGGCGTCCCTGGAGCCCGACGTCCGTCTGCCGGTCCATCCGCACCATGAGTTCCGTAATGCAAGAGTTGCTCGCCCAGTCCTCCTTCGACAAGCTGAAGGAAGGCGCCATCGTACCGGGCACCATCACCGAAATCCGCCAGAACGAAGTCGTAGTCGACATCGGCGGCAAATCCGAGGGAGTCATCCCCGCCAGCGAATTCATCGATATCGGCGAGCTGCAGATCGGCTCCGAGATCGAGGTCATGGTCGAGCGGCTCGAAGACCGCAACGGCAGCCCGATCCTCTCCTTTGACAAGGCCGAGCAGAAGAAGAACTGGGAGAACATCCTGACCAAGTTTCCGGAAGGCTCCGTCGCCACCGGCCGCGTCAAGGCCAAGGTCAAGGGCGGCCTCATCGTTTCCATCGGCGTGGACTCGTTCCTGCCGGCCTCGCACATTGACATCCAACCCCCCAAGAATCTCGACCAATATGTGGGCCAGACCTACGATTTCAAGGTCATTAAGATTGATCTCGCCCGCAAGAATGTCGTCCTTTCGCGCCGCGACCTGATCGAGGAGCAGCGCACCTCCAAGCGCCGCAACCTGCTCGACAGCATCCAGCCCGGTCAGGTCCGCAAGGGCA
>CAIWXW010000095.1 GCA_903916755.1 uncultured Opitutaceae bacterium
CGACCAAGTGATTAACAGTCACCTGCTCTGCCACTGAGCTACCAGGCAAAAAATGGGAGGGTTGAACTACTCTCACTTGGGAGATTTCTTCAAGCAAAAAGGCGGCCCCGGGGGGAGGGGGTCGCAATAGGGCAGCGGCCAGGGCCTGGCGCGCAGCGATTTCCCGGACTGGACGTTGCGGAAAGATTTGCGGCCGAACGGTAGCCGGAAATATTGAAAACCGGCTTCCGGACCGCTTTCTCCGGCCTTTTTCCCCCATGAAAATCACTGAAATCCGCACCCGCGTGGTGCAGTGGCGCGGCGAGACCGTCCCCCTGCCGCCCCATTTCTGCACGAACCCGATGGACCTGGTTTCGCCGATGCTGACGAAATCAACCATGGGCACCTTCACCTTCCACGGGTGGCTCATCGTGGAGATCTTCACGGACACCGGGCTCGTGGGCATCGGCAATGCCGCGCTGTCGCCCCTGGTGACGAAGCAGGTGATCGACCTCCACCTGAAGCCCCTCCTCTTGGGCGCCGATCCGTGGGATCTGGAATTCCTCTGGCAGCACATGTACCGCAAGACGATGGCCTTTGGCCGCAAGGGGATCGCCCTCGTTGCCATCAGCGCGGTGGACATCGCCCTGTGGGACATCCTCGGCAAGTCCGCGAAGCAGCCCGTCTACCGCCTGCTCGGCGGCCGGACGAAGCCCAAGATCCCCGTCTACGCCAGCCGCCTGTACAGCACGCCGCTCAAGGAACTGGCGGCCGAGGCGATCAAGTACAAGAAGGCCGGCTACAAGGCGATGAAGCTCCGGTTCGGCTGGGGCCCCGTCGATGGCGCCGAGGGCATGCAGCACAACGTGGCCCTAGTCCGCACCGTCCGCGAGGCGGTCGGCGACGGGATCGACGTCATGGCCGACGCCTACATGGGCTGGACCCTCGATTACGCGAAACGGATGCTGCCTCTCCTGGAGAAATTCAACCTGCGCTGGCTGGAGGAGCCGGTCATCCCGGATGACATCCACGGCTACGCCGAACTGAAGGCGATGGGCCGGATGCCGATCTCCGGCGGCGAACATGAGCACACGATCTACGGCTTCCGCGAGCTGATCGAGGCGCGAGCCGTCGATTACATCCAGTTCGACACCAACCGGGTCGGCGGCCTCACCGCCGCCCGCAAGATCGCCGCCCTGGCCGAGGCGCACTCCATCCCGGTCATCCCCCACGCCGGGCAGATGCACAATTACCACGTGGTCATGGCCAGTCTCAATTCGCCGATGGCCGAGTATTTTCCCCCGGTCGAGGTCGAGGTCGGCAACGAGCTCTTCTGGTACATCTTCAAGGGCGAGCCGGTGGCCAAGGACGGCTTCATCGATCTCGATGAAAACCTCCCCGGCCTCGGCCTGACGGTCGACGAGGAGAAGCTGAAGCAGTTCCACGTCACCGAATGAGCGGGCCCCGGATCGCCTTCCTGGGCCTGGGTCTGATGGGGACGGGCATGGCGAAGCGCCTGCTGGGCGCGGGCTTTCCGGTCACGGTCTACAATCGCGACGCCGCCAAGGCGGCGCCGCTGGCGGCCGCCGGCGCCCGGGTGACGGGCGCGCCGCGGGCCGCCGCCGCGGAGGCGGAGGTGGTGATCTCGATGCTGGCGGACGATTCCGCGGCCCGGGCGGTCTGGCTCGGCGATTCCGGCGCGCTGGCGGGCGCGCCGCGGGGCGCGGTGCTGGTCGAATGCAGCACGGTCTCCGTGGCCTGGATCGAGGAGCTGGCCAAGGCCGGCGCCGCGCGCGGCTGCGAGGTGCTGGACGCGCCGGTCACCGGCAGCAAGCCGCAGGCGGCGGCCGGGGAACTCTGCTTCATGGTGGGCGGGCCGGCCTCCGTGCTGGAAATGGTGCGGCCGGTGCTGGCCTCCATGAGCCGGAAGATCGATCACGTGGGGCCCGTCGGCAGCGGGGCGCTGCTCAAGCTGATCAATAATTTTCTCTGCGGGGTGCAGGCGGCCTCGCTGGCCGAGGCGCTGACCCTGATCGAGCGCGCGGGACTCGACCGGGCCCAGTCCCTCGAGATCCTGACCCAGGGGGCCCCGGGCAGCCCGCTGCTCCGGACCTTCTCCGGCCGCATGGCGGCGCAGGCCTACGCCCCGAACTTCCTGCTGCGGCTGATGGCCAAGGATCTGGACTACGCGCAGCGGGAAGGCGCCCGCCATCAGGTGCCGATGGCCACGGCCGCCACCGCGCTGGGCATTTTTCAGGCGGCTATCGCCGCAGGGTATGGCGACCAGGACGTGTCCGCCGTGATCGAACCCCTCCGCCGCGCCGCGTCTCCCTCTTCCCCCCCATGAAACTACCCCTTGGCTGCGTCTGGCTTGCGCTCGGCGCCGCGACTGCGTCTGCCGCCGATATTCCGGCCCCGTTCCCTGTCACCATCTCCGTCGAGGCCGGCCAGCCGATCGGCATGATGAAGCCAATCTGGCGCTTCTTCGGGGCCGACGAGCCCAACTACGCCACGATGAAGGACGGCAAGAAGCTCCTGGGCGAACTGGGGGCGCTGCGGCCGCAGGACGTCTTTTTCCGGGCGCACAACCTGTTGTGCTCGGGCGACGGCGTCCCGGCGCTCAAGTGGGGCAGCACCAACGCCTACACCGAGGACGCGCAAGGGCGCGCCGTGTACGACTGGACGATCGTCGACCGCATCTTCGACACCTACCGCGCCCGCGGCGTGCGGCCCTACGTCGAGATCGGCTTCATGCCGGAGGCGCTGTCGACCCATCCCGAGCCGTACCAGCACGACTGGCGCCCGGGACTTTCCTACAACCGGATCGCGACGGGCTGGTCCTACCCGCCCAAGGATTATGCGAAGTGGGCGGAGCTCGTCTACCAATGGGTCCGCCACAGCGTGGAGCGCTACGGGCGGGCGGAGGTCGAGCATTGGTGGTGGGAGACCTGGAACGAGGCCAACGGCGCCTCCTACTGGCACGGGACGCCCGAGGAGTTCTACAAGCTGCACGACTATGCGGTCGATGCGGTGCGCCGGGCGCTGCCCACGGCCCGCGTGGGCGGGGCGGACGTCGCGGGCGCCGGCGGGAAGTTCATGGCCGGCTTCCTGGCGCACTGCGCGCGGGGCACCAACTATGCGACCGGCCAGACCGGCACGCCGACTGATTTCCTCTCGTTCCACGCGAAGGGCTCGCCCGGCTTTGTCGATGGCCACGTTCGGCTGGGCATCGCCGCCCAGCTCAAGACGCTCGACGCGGGCTTCGCGATGATTGCGGCGGTGCCGGAACTGAAGGACAAGCCGATCGTGATCGGCGAGTCCGACCCCGATGGCTGCGCCGCCTGCCAGGGACCGCAGCTGGGCTATCGGAACACCGCCCTCTACGCCAGCTACGAGGCGGCGGTCTTCGCCGGGCACTACGCCCTGGCCGACCGCCGAGGGGTGAATCTCGACGCTGCCTGCACCTGGGCCTTTGAATTCGAGGACCAGCCCTATTTCGCCGGGCAGCGCACTCTGGCCAACAATGGCCTGGACCTGCCGGTGATGAACGTCTTCCGGATGTTCGCGCAGATGGGCGGCGACCGGGTCCGCACCCAAAGCACGGGGGAGATCCCGCTCGAGACGATGATGCGCTCGGGGGTGCGCGGGGCTCCGGACGTGGCGGCCCTGGCCAGCCGCGCACCGGGCCGGCTCTGCGTGCTCGTCTGGCATTACCATGACGACGATGTGCCCGGTCCGGCGGCGGACGTGACCCTGGCCCTGAACGGCCTGCCGCCCGAGGCGGCGGGCGCCCAGGTGACCCATTACCGAATCGATGCCGACCACAGCAACTCGTACGCGGTGTGGCGCCAGCTGGGATCGCCGACCGCGCCATCGGAGGCCGAATACGTCAAGATGGAGCAGGCGGGAAAGCTGACCGCGCTGGGTGCGCCCGCCGCGCTTGGCCTGGCCGGCGATCGGGCCTCCCTGCGGTTCGCCCTGCCGCGGCAGGGCGTGTCGCTGCTCGTGGTGGACTGGACCGGCGCGCCGCGCCCCTGACCGGCGTGGCGGGGCTTGGGCCCACGGGGCGGTTGAACCGCTACGGGTGCGGCCGGCCCAGCTCGGGCCGCAGCCGCACGGCGGTGGCGTAGTGTTCCGCCGCCTCCGCGCCGCGGCCGGTCTGCTGCAGCAGGATCGCGAGGTTGAAATGGGCCTCCGCGAAATCCGGCCGCAGGCCGACGGCAGCGCGAAAATCAGCCTCCGCCTCCGGCAGGCGTCCCGCCTGCGCCCGGGCGGTGCCCCGGGCGTTGTAGGCTTCGGGATTCACGGGCAGCAGGCGAATGGCCTCGGTATAGTGCGCGGCGGCCTCGGCCGGGCGGCCGCTTTGCAGCAGCGCGCCCCCCCAGTTGTACTGGAGCGCGGCGTCGCCGGGGCTTAGCCCGGCGGCCGCGGCGTATTCGGCGAGGGCCGCGGGGCGCTCCCCCAGCGCCATCAGGACGTTCGCCAGGTTGTTGTGGGCCTCGGCCGAGCCGGGCCGGATCCGCAGCGAACGCTGGAAGTCCTCGCGGGCCTCGGGCAGCCGGCCGAGCGCGAAAAGAGTGCTGCCCAGATTGTCGTACGCCTCGGCGTAGTCGGCCCGCCACGCGATCGCCCGGTGGAAGACCGCGACCGCGTCCTCGTTGTGCCCGAGCTGGCGCAGCCAGTTCGCGAGGGTGAAGCGCTCGACCGCGTGGTGTTCCGCGCTTTCCAGCAGGTTGAAGCCGATGGAAAAGACGAGGAGCGCGCCCCAGGCCCCGCGCGCGATGCGCCCGGCCGGTTGTCCGGCCAGTGCGCGTTCCAGGGCAAAGATGCCGACGACCGCCAGCAGGATGAGGGCGGGGAGGAATTCAAACTCGTAGCGGCTGCAGTTCCCGTAGAAGAGCCCGAGCACCAGCGCGGAGGTGACGAATATCCAGGCCACGGCGGCGAGTGCGCCGCGCAGGGCGCCGGTCGGACCGGACCGGCCCCGCCAGGCGAGCGGCACCGCGAGGGCCAGCCAGGCCAGCGGCACGTTCGGCAGGATGCCGAAGGGATCCTCTATCGGCGCATGTCCGGCGGGGAGCGCGGGCGACACGATCTCGCGGACGAACGGAAAGACCCGGCTCCATTGCACCGGCGCCAGGAAATAGACCCGAAAATTGAACCAGAGGTAGCGGAGGCTGAAATGCTGGGCGATATCCTGGCGGTCGCCCGCCAGCTGGTAATGCTCCCCGAACTCCAGGGGATTTTGGAAGCGGAGGTAGTTGTAGGCCGCCAGGCCGAGGCCGCAGGCCAGGAGCGGCAGGGCGGCGGCGGCAAGCAGGCGCCGGCGGCGCCCTGCGGTGGCGGCCCGGAATTCAGCCGCCACCGGCACCAGCAGGATCGCGGTCCCGAAGAGCGCCGACGGCCGCGCCCCGACCGCCAGGCCGCAGGCCAGGCTGGCGGCGCCGAGCCACCCGACCCGCCGCTCCGGCGCCTGCAGCGCCTGCCAGACGGCGGCCAGCGCCAGCATCAGGAAGGCATAGGCGCAGCTGATCGGCACCTCGCACACGTCGGCCCGCTGGAGCAGGATCGGCGCCCCGGTCGCCAGGCCCAGCGCCAGGACGGCCGCGGCCGCGACGACGGATCCCACCGCCGGAAAGTGGCGGCGGCGCAGGGCGAGCAGCCACCAGGCGGCGGCGAGGAAGCCCACGGCGCAAAACAGCGCGGCGGCGTACCGGTGTGGCAGGTAGTGTCCGGTCGCCGCCACCCAGGGCCAGAAGAGCACCAGCGCCGGGGTGACCCCGAAATAGAGGTAGAGCCGGCCCCGGTAGTAGCTGAGGTCGTGAAGGCTGTAGGGCGAAAGGCGATACACGAGGTTGGCCGCCGGGTCGTACGGGTCGGGCAGCCGCTCCAGCCCGGCGGGGACGGGCCAGTTCAGGCTGAGGTGGCCCGCGCGGAAGCCCTCGACCTGGAGGTTGTAGGCGTAGTCGGCGGAAGCCCGGCCCCATTCGCCGATGCTGGTCGCGGTGATGAGCGCGAAGACCGCCAGCACGGCGCCGATCGCGAGGCCGGGCCAGAGCCGGCCGCGGCGGGTCGGGCCGGGGCTCATCGGCTGCCCTCCCGGGCCAGCAGGACGTCGACCTGGTCGAGGGTTTGCCGTGCCCGCGGCAGATCCGGCCGCAGGCGCAGCGCCTCGATGACTTGCGCGCGGGCCTCCCGGTAACGGCCGGTCTGGGCCAGCACGCTGCCGAGTCCGTAGCGCGCCTCCGCATAGTCCGGCCGCAGGCGCAGCGCCTCGGTGAAGCGCGCCTCCGCCTCGGGATAGCGGCCGGCCTGGGCGAGGGCCATGCCCCAGTCATTGAAGAGGGGCGCGCTCGCGGGCAGCCCGCGGGCGGCGAGCGCGAACTGCTCCGCCGCCAGCGTCGGCTGGCCAGCGCCCGCGAAAGCCACCCCGAGATTGAGCCGCGCCTCGGCGAAGTCCGGCTGGATCCGCAGCGCCTCCTGATACTGCGCGATGGCCTCGGGGCGGCGTCCCAGCGCGGAGAGGAGGTTGCCGAGGTTGTAGCGGATGTCGGAGGAGCCGGGATAGAGCCGGGCCGCGGTCTCATATTCGACGAGCGCCTCCGGGAGTCGGCCGAGCTGCACCCGGACGCTGCCGAGATTGTTGTGCGGCGCGGCCGCCGAAGGCTTGGCGCGGATCGCCGCCTCGAATTCGGTCTCGGCCTCCGCCAGCCGCCCGAAATGCACCTGGGTGTTCGCGGTCTGGTAGCGGACCCGCGCCAGACGGTCCGCGCCGGCCAGGAGGTTGAAGCCGATGGATCCCGCCAGCAGGAGGACCCAGCCGAGGCGGACCAGGCGCCGCCAGCCGCGCCGCGCCGCCAGCGCCTGCTCGAGCCCGAAGACCCCGAGGGCGGCCAGCAGCAGGAGGGGCGGCAGGAACTCCATCTCGTAACGGCTGCAGTTCCCGTAAAAGAGGAGCAGGGGGGCGGCGGCGGCGGCGGCGGCCAGGCCGACGACGGCCCCGAAGCGGGCGAAAGGCTCCGCGCGCCCGCGCCAGGCCAGCGGCGCCGCCAGGGCGAGCAGGGCGAAGGGGATGTCCGGCAGGATCCCATAGGGATCCTCGGGCGCGGCGTGGCCGGCGGGGGCGGGGGGCGGCGCGGCGAGCTCCACCCAGGGGTACGATCGGCTCCAGTGGATGGGATGGAGGAAATACATCCGGAGGTTATAGGGGAGGTAGCGGAGGCTGAAGTGCCGGCCCGCGTCCTGGCGGTCGCCGGCGAGCTGGAAACGCTGGCCGAATTCCAGCGGATCGTGGAAACGCAGCGTGTTGTACCACGCCAGGGCCACGCCGCACGCGGCCACCGGCAGCAGGGCGGCGAGCCAGAGGCGGGCGCGGCGGCCCGCCGGCCGCTCCCGGACGGCGGCCCGCAGCGGTATCAGCAGGATCACGACGCCAAAGAGCGCCGCCGGGCGCGCCCCGACCGCGAGTCCGAGCGCGGCCGACGCGGCCGCCAGCCAGCGGGCGGCTTGCGCCGGGCGGTGCAGGGCGAGCCAGGCCGCGCCGAGCGCCAGGGTGAGCAGCGCGTAGGCGCAGCTCACGGGGACTTCCCAGATCTCGGCCCGGCGCAGCAGGATGGGCGCGGTGGTTGCCAGCCCCAGCCCGAGGACGGCGGCGGCGGCGATCCAGCCGGGGACGCCGGGAAAATAGCGCCGCCAGCACGCCCCCAGGATTCCGGCGGCGCCGAGAAAACCGGCGAGGCAGAAGAGCAGGACGGCCGTATCGTGATAGAGATAGCGTCCGGTCAGGAGCGCGTACGGCCAGAACAGCAGGAGCGCCGGCGTCACCCCGAAGTACAGGTAGAGTTTGCCCTGATAGTAGCTGAGGTCGTGGACGCCGAAGGGCGGCATCCGCTCGGCGGCGCTGGCGGCGGGATCATAGGGGTCCGCCAGCCGCGCCAGCGCCGCGGGCGCCGGCCGGTCGAGGCTAAGCTGGTGGGACCGGAAGCCGCGGACCAGGAGATTGTAGTAGGCGTCGGCCGGTTTTCCGCCCAGGGCCTCGAGGAGCGTCACGTTGGTGCCGGCGACGTAGATGGCCGCCACCGCCAGGCACGCGGCGCCGAACAGAAGCCAGGCGCGGAGCCGGGGGGCGGGGAGCGGGTCGTGAGGAGAGTCCGTCATCGGCGGGCGAGGTCCGGATTCAGGGCCACCGCGCGATCATACTCCAGCTTGGCCTCGGCGGTCCGGCCCGTTCGCAGCAGCGCGACCGCCAGGTTATAGTGGGTCTGCGCGGATTCCGGGTGGAGGCGAAGCCCCGCTTGATACTGGGCCATCCCTTCGTCGAACCGGCCCAGCTGCACGAGCCCGTTGCCCAGGTCGTCCCGCGCCTCGATCCGCTGCGGATCGGCCCGGACGGCGGCGGCGAAGGCGGTGACCGCTTCCGGGAGGCGTCCCGCCCGGGCCCACGCCACGCCCAGGTCGATGCGGGCGTCGACGTCGCCGGGCTGGATGCGGAGCGCGTCCTGCAGCTGATCGATCGCCTCGGGCTGTCGGCCGAGATCCGAGAGCGTATGGCCGGCATAGCCGTGCTCGAGCACCGCGCGTTCGAGGCTGGCGCAGAGCGTGAACCCGATCGAGAAGAGGAGGGTGGCGAGCCAGCCGGCGCGGACGGCCATGCGGACCCCGGGCGCCAGCGGCGCAACCTCGAGCCCGAGGACGCCGATCGCCGCGAGCAGGACCAGTCCCGGCAGAAACTCGACCTCGTAGCGGCTGCAGGTGCCGAAGAAGAGCAGGGTCACCAGGGCCGGCGCAAGGAAGAGCACGGCGGAACCGGCAATGGCGCCGGTCAAGCCGGGATCGGCGCGACGCTGGCGCCAGGCGAGGGGCGCCGCCAACGCGAACAGCGTGAAGGGCAGATTGGTGAGGACGCCAAAAGGCGAAAAGGGCTGCTCCACGATGCCATGGCCGGGGGGCAGCGGCGGTGGGATGATGTTCGCGAGGAAGGGAAAGTCCGGCCGCCAGCGCATCGGCTCGAGAAAATAGACCCGGAAGTTGAACCACAGGAAGGAGGGGCTGAAATGCCGCACCGTGTCCTGGCGGATGCCGGACAGCTGGTAGTGCTGCCCGAATTCGAAGGCGCTGCCGAACCGGCGCGCGTTGTAGATCATCAGTCCCGCCCCGCAAAGGCCCAGCGGCGCCGCGGCCGCCACGGCCAGCCGCCGCCAGTGCCCGGCGGGGAAGGGCGCGGCCGCCAGCATGGGCAGCAGCAGCAGCGGCGCGCAGAAAAGGACGGGCGGGCGGGCGGCGACTCCAAGCCCAAGCGCGAGGCTGGCCGCCGCCAGCCACCCGGCGCCGCGCCCGGGGTCCGCCAGGGCCCGGACCACGCCCGCGAGCGCGAGAAGCGTGCACATATAGGCGCAGCTGATGGAGACCTCATAGACATCCGCGCGCTGGAGCAGGATGGGGAGGCCGGTGGCCAGCCCGAGCGCCAGGGCGCCGCCGGCCGCGGTCCCGTCCGCCACGGCCGGAAAATAGCGCCGCCACAGGGCCAGGAAGAGTCCCATGCTGGCCAGAAACCCGACCGTGCAGAAGGCCGCCACTGCGGCGCGCTCGGGCAGGTAGTGGCCGGTGAGGGCGGCCCAGGGCCAGAATAGCAGCAGGGCGGGGGTGGGCCCGAAGTAGAGATAGAACCGCCCGTGATAATAACTTAGATCATCCGCCAGGGTGGGGGGGATGCGAAAGGCACGATTGGCGAGTGGATCGTAGGGGTCCGCCAGCCGGGTGAGCGCGGGTGGCACGTCTTTTTTCAGGCTCAGCTGCCCGGCCTGATACCCCTCCACCTGCAAATTGTAGTAGGAATGCGCGGCGTCGCCCCCCAGCAGCTCCCGCAGGCCGTCGTGCGCGCTCATCCAGAACAGGGTGATGACGAGCGCGGCGACCGCGCCGAACCCGAGGCGCCGGGTCAGGCGCGCCGATCGGGCCGGGGAGGGAGCGGGGGCCGGGGTCACCAGGATGAAACTACGCCATTCCGGGGCCGGTTAGGACAGCCCTAAGTTTTGATTGCCATCGCCCCCCGGCCTTGCTGAGATTGCACCCTTTCACATACGCCTGCCCTCGATTCTCGGGGTCTCAGGGGGAAAGAAATCATGACCACAAAGCACACCCTCACTGTCTCGTCACGCGCCCAAACGGGTCGCAGCGCCTCGCGCCGCCTCCGCAAGGGCAACCGGATCCCCGCGATTCTCTACGGAAAGCGCACCGAGCCCGAGAAGCTCTCGATTGAGGGGCCCGAGTTCACCCGCCTCCTCAAGGTCGTCGGCGGCCGGGCCGTCCTGATCGAGCTGGCCCGCGAAGGCGCCACCGGCGAGAAGGCCCTTTCCTTCCTCCAGGAGATCCAGCGCGATCCGATGACCGACCGCTTCCTCCATATCGACCTCCACGAGGTGAAGCCGGACGAGAAGTTCGAGATCCGGATCCCCATCCTGCTTTCCGGCGAGGCCTTCGGCGTCAAGAACCAGAGCGGCGTGCTCGAGGTCAACACCCACACGCTCCGCATCCGGACGCTCCCGAAGGACATGCCTTCCGCCATCGAGGTCGACGTCACCGCCCTCAAGGTCGGCGAGACGATCAAGCTCGGCGAGCTGAAGCCCATTGCGGGCGTGGAATTTCTGGATAGCAAGGGCCAGGTCGTGGTCGCTTGCGTCGAGCCCGTCGCCGAAGTCGTCGTCGAGGCTCCGGTCGCCGCCGCGGCCCCCGTCGAGGGCGCGGCTGCTCCCGCCGCGGGCGCCGCTCCCGCTGCCGATGGCAAAGCCGCTCCGGCGGGCGACGCCAAGGCCGGCGCCGCGCCGGCCGCGGGTGCGAAGGCGGGTGCGGCTCCGGCCAAGCCGGCC
>CAIWXW010000096.1 GCA_903916755.1 uncultured Opitutaceae bacterium
AGGACATCCCGATGGGCAAGGATATCGAGCAGTGGCGCGATGAAAAGGCGCTGGGCGAGGTCGACCGCTGGATCATCCGCATGGGCATTGGCTATTTTTCGGCGGCCGAGGGGATTGTCGGCGACAACATCCAGCACGTCGTGCGCGAACTGGTCACCGCCCCGGAATTGAAGCTGGTCCTGGGCCGCCATGCCCACGAGGAGAACATCCACGCGGATTCGCTCCTGTACATGATTTCCTCGCTCGGCATCAACCCGCACGAGTGCGAGGCCATGTTCGAGGATGTCCCGACGATCGTGCGCAAGAACGAGTTCGTCACCCGCATCTCCAGCGATCTGCGCCGCGATCTCGACCTGACCAGGCCGGAAAACAAGAAGTTGCTGGCCAAGAACATTTTCGTCTTCGGCCAGTGCATGGAAGGGACCCAGTTCTACGGGCTCTTCGGCATGATCCTGTCCCTCTACCGGCAGAACAAGATCCCCGGCATCGGCCAGATGTTCCGCTACACGCTGCGCGACGAATCGAACCACATCGAGGTCTTCCGCAACCTGTTCATGGACCTGATCGAGGAAAACCGAGAGATCTGGACCTCCGATTTCAAGGAGGAGCTGCGCGCCCTCATGGCGGAGGCCGTCACCCTCGAGAAGGAGTTCATTCGCGACTGCCTGCCCGTCAACGCGGTCGGCCTGCGCCTGGAAGATTTCCTCACCTATATCGATTACATCGCCGACCGCCGCCTCGAAGGCTGTGGCCTGGCGCCGCTCTCGGGCGGCGTTAAGAATCCATTGCCTTGGCTCGCCGAGATGATGGACATCAAGAAGGAGCAGAACTTCTTCGAAGGCCGGGTCACTGAATACCAAAAAGCCTCCTCCCTTTCGGTCGCGTCTGATGACGAACTTTGACTGTAGGCTGAATCCGCAGCCTTAGGCCCCGGGTAATTCGAGCCCGCTCCCGGCTCGAACTCGGTGACTCCCCCTAAGCGCTTTTGTGTCCATCCCCCGGTGCGGTGTTTTTCACCCGCGCCCTGAGTCCACTCTCTCCGTCCCTCTCCCTCCCTTTTGTATCAATTCCGTCACGATCCTCCCATGAGCAATCCCTCTCTCGCGCACGACCTCGCGCTCAAGCGCGCCGTCCACGCCCCCGTCGAACAGAAGCCCCACTATGCCTGGCGCGACATCCTCGCCAACGAGGAAATCCCGGTCCCCTCCATCGTCCTGCTGTGCCCGCACGGCGAGGAACGCTTCGCCCTGGGCGAGGTGGCGGACACGCTCGGCAAGGCCCTCACCAATGTCTGCCTCGCCCGCGGCGAGAAGGAGATCTTCACCGACACGAACCGCGCCTGGGTGACCGGCATCTGCCGCGAGCTCTCCGCGAACCTGGTGAGCCAGGCCCTGGCGCAGACGCCCCTCCGCCTAACCCTGAACGCCCTGTATGAGCTGATCGAGAAGACCCTGGTCGACAACAACGCCTATTTCGTCGCCAAGAGCCTGCTCCTCAACCGCGCCCGCAAGCTCTCGGTCAACCGCGAGTCGGCGGCGCAGACCGCCTTCCGGGTCATCCGCCGCAACAACCAGGTGGTGCCGTGGAACGAGCAGAAGGTCGAGATCGCCATCCGGAAGACGTTCCTCTCGCTCGAGCGCGACTCCTCGCCGGCCGTGGCGATCACGCATGCGGTAGCCGAGCGGGTCCAGGCCTCCAAGCAGGCCTTCGTCCACATCGAGGAGATCCAGGACATGGTGCAGGAGGAGCTGATGAAGGCCGGCCATTACAAGGTCGCCGCCGCCTACATCCTGTTCCGCGCCGACCGGGCCTCCGCCCGCGTCTCCGGCAGCCTCGATCTCCCGGCATTCCCGGTCACGGTCGAGGCGGCGGCGCCGGGCCAGGAAACGATGGTCGTGGTCAAGAAGGCCGACGGGCAGAACCACTTCTGGGACGGGGCCGACCTGCGCAAGCGGATCGAGTTCGCCCGGATCGACCTGGAACTCTGCCTGACGGCCGACCAGATCGAGCAGGAGCTGCGCCGCTCGATCTACGACCAGATATCCCAGAAGGACCTGGATGCCACCATCATCCTCAACTCCAAGACCCTGATCGAGAAGGACGCGGACTTCGCGAAATTCGCCGGCCGGATCCAGCTCACCTACATCTACGAGGAGGTCCTGGGCTGGGACATCGTCCGCGACGGCATCGGCAAGCTGAAGGAATTCCACCAGCGCTCGTTCAAGAAGTACCTGGAGCACGGCGTCGCCATCAAGCGGCTGAACCCGAAGCTCCTCGAGTATGACCTCGTCCGCCTGGCCGGCGCGCTCGATCCATCCTCCGACCTCGAGTTCGACTTCCTTGGCATCCAAACCCTCTACGACCGGTACCTGATCGTCGACAAGGTCTCCAAGCCGACCCGCCGGATCGAGACGCCCCAGTTCTTCTGGATGCGCGTGGCGATGGGCCTGTTCCTGGCCGAACCCGAGCAGCGCGAGCCCAAGATCACGGCGCTCTACTCCCTCTACAAGACCCGCCGGTTCTGCTCGTCGACCCCGACCCTCTTCAACGCGGGCACGCTGCATTCCCAGCTGTCCTCCTGCTACCTCTACTACGTCGACGACTCGATCGAGGGCATCTTCCAGCGCGGCATCGCGGAGAACGCCTACCTGGCCAAGTGGGCCGGCGGCCTCGGCGGCTCCTGGACGGCGGTGCGCGGCACCGGCGCCTACATTGGCGGCACCAACGGCGAGTCCCAGGGCGTCATCCCGTTCCTCAAGCTGCACAACGACCAGCTGGTGGCGGTGAACCAGGGCGGCAAGCGCAAGGGTTCCGGCTGCGCCTACCTCGAGACCTGGCATAACGACCTCTATGAATTCCTCGAGCTGCGGAAGAACACCGGCGACGACCGGCGCCGCACGCACGACATGAACACGGCCAACTGGATCCCCGACCTCTTCATGAAGCGGCTCGAGGCCCGCCAGCCCTGGACCCTCTTCCGCTCGAACCAGACCAAGGATCTCCACGAGCTCTACGGCAAGAAGTTCGAGGAGCGCTACCTGCACTATGAAAAGCTGGCCGAGCAGGGGAAGATCCACGGCCAGACGGTCGAGGCGATCGAGCTGTGGAAGAAGATGCTCTCGATGCTGTTCGAGACCGGCCATCCCTGGATCACGTTCAAGGATGCCTGCAACGTCCGCTCGCCCCAGGATCACGTCGGCGTGATCCACTCGTCCAATCTTTGCTGCATGACGGCTGATCAGCGCGTCGTAACCGCGGAAGGCCTGGTCACGGTGGCCTACCTTTACGAGAAAGCGCGCAAGCTCGCCCTGGTCGGACCCTCCGGCGAAATCATCGAGACGGCGCCGGGTAACATCGTGGTCGGGCGTTCGGGCCCGGTCTCGGCGGGCCCGATGCTCCTGCCCCGCCCGAATGCTCCTATCGTAAAAATCCGCACCCAGGAGGGTTATAGTCACAAGGTGACGCCCGACCACAAGGTGTGGGTCGTTGCTCGCGGCTGGGTCGAGGCCCAGCATTTGCAGGCGGGCGACAAGATTGAAATTCAACAGGCGGAGGGCCTGTGGGGCGACTTGGATGCGGCCGACGAAGCCTTTATTTGTGGCCTCGTGGCGGGCGACGGCACGTTCCTGCACCACACGAACGGCTCCGTCTCGGTCTGCGTCGACGTCTGGAGCCATGAATTCAGCCTGCTGCCGGAGGTGGAGCGCACGGTCGCGCGCATCCTCGAATCTGCGGGGGAACGTGCTTATACGACCTCGAGCCTGGAGCCCCTATTTGCGGGCGATCAGTATAAGCGCCGGTTGTCCTCGGCCCCGCTAGCGCGCGTCCTGGCCCTGCGCGGCTTTAACCGCAGCACCAAGCTGCGGGTTCCCGAGATCGTCTGGAGCGGGACCCGGGCCACCGCCGCCGCTTACCTGCGCGGACTGTATGCCGCCGACGCAACGGTGCAGGGCGGCGAAGTCACCACCTGCTCGCTGGCATCGACGAGCCCGTCGTTCTTGGAGGAAATCCAGATCCTGCTGGCCAACTTCGGCATCAAGGCCTCCCTGACCAAGATGCGGGAAGCCGGGATGTGCGATCTGCCGGACGGCAAGGGCGGCAGCCAGGAATACTGGCAGAGCGAACTCTGGCGCCTGATGGTCACCTCGATTCGCGGCTGCCAAATCCTGGAGAGCCTGACGGGAATCGGCCGCCTGCGCGGCAACGAGAGCTTCCTGCTCAACCTCCAGAAGACCGGCTATACGCAGAAGATGCATGCGACCTTCACAGACCTGGAAGCTCTGCCCAATGAGGACGCCTATTGCCTCCAGGTTTTCACCGAGGAGCACTCCTGGACGGTCAATGGCCTGATCACCAAGAACACCGAGATCACGCTGAACACCTCGAAGGAGGAGACGGCGGTGTGCAACCTGGGCTCGATCATCCTGGACGCCCACCTCCTGCCGGATGGCAGCCTGGACCACAAGAAGCTGCGGGAGACGATCCGGATGGCGGTCCGCGCCCTGGACAACGTCATCGACATCAACTTCTACCCGACCGAGGCGGCCCGCACCTCCAACCTGCGCCATCGCCCGATCGGCCTGGGCATGATGGGCCTGGCCAACGCCCTCTACATGAAGGGCGTCGCCTTCGCCTCGACCGAGGCGGTGGAGTTCAACGACGAGGTGATGGAGGCGATCGCGCACTACGCCTACGAGGCCAGCTCCGACCTCGCGGCCGAGCGCGGCACCTATTCGTCGTACAAGGGCTCGAAGTGGGACCGCGGGCTCCTGCCCCAGGACACGGTCGACCTCCTCGAGTCCGAGCGCGGCGTGCCGGTCGACGTGCCCCGCGGCGGCAAGATGGACTGGACCGCCCTGCGGGCCAAGATCGCGGCCCAGGGCATGCGCAACAGCAACGTCCTGGCGATCGCTCCGACCGCCACCATCTCGAACATCACGGCGACCTCGCCCTGCATCGAGCCCACCTACAAGAACCTCTTCGTCAAATCGAACCTCTCGGGCGAGTTTATCGTCCTCAATCCCTTCATGGTGAAGGATCTCAAGGCCAACGGCCTCTGGGACCAGGACATGATCGACAACCTGAAGTACTTCGACGGCGAACTGAAGGACATCACCCGCATCCCGGAGGCCCTGAAGGCGCGCTATCTGACGGCCTTCGACATCGACCCGAAGTGGATCGTGGAGGCCGCGGCCCGCCGCCAGAAGTGGATTGACCAGTCCCAGTCGGTCAACCTGTGGATCAAGACGCCGGATCTGAAGACGCTGAGCCACATGTACCGCCATGCCTGGCACGTGGGACTCAAGACGACCTACTACCTCCGCTCGCTCGGCGCCTCGAACATCGAGAAGGCCACGATCGCGGTGAAGAAGGAGACCCGCGGGGCGATCAAGGAGGGCTCCGACGGCGGCCAGAATTCCGGCGATGCCGGCGGTTCCCACGAGACGATCGTCGCGGCGGTGGAGGGCAAGAAGGTGTACTCGGCCGAGGAGAAGCTCGCCTGCAGCATCGAGGCGATGCGCAACGGCGAGGCCTGCGAGGCCTGCCAGTGACGCCCCGGGGCCTTTGAAGGCAAAAGGCCCGCCTCCGCGGGCCTTTTTTCTGCCCCGCTTTCGCTTCCCCTATCATGATCATCTTGCTGATGGGGGTGTCGGGGACCGGCAAGACCACGATCGGCCGGCTGCTGGCCGCTACTCTGGGCTGGAAATTCCGCGACGCCGATGACTTCCACTCCGCCGCCAATCGCGCGAAGATGGCTGCGGGCGTGCCGCTCGACGATGCTGATCGCGCGCCGTGGCTCGGAGCCCTGCGCCAGTGGATCGATGGCGAGCTCGCCCTGGGCCGCGACGCCGTGCTGGCCTGTTCCGCGCTGAAGGCGAGCTACCGCGCCCGACTCGCGCCGGATCCCGCCCGGGTCAGGGTCGTCTTTCTCACCGGCGATCCTGCCTTGCTGGCGGAGCGGCTGCGGCAGCGTGAGGGCCACTACATGAAGGCTGCCATGCTCGCGTCCCAACTGACTACCCTGGAGCCTCCGGCGGACGCGCTGACGATTGACGTCAGCGCATCCCCGGAAGAGATCGTGCGCCGGATCCGCGCGGGCCTGGGCCGCTAACCGCCGGTGCGCGGGGTCAGGATTTGCTCGGCATGGCGCGGGCGAGATCGTCCCGTGCCCGCTCGTAACTGGCCTTCACGGGATCGAACTGGGACTGATCCGCCGACTTCAGCTGATCGAGGAGCTGATCGCATGCCGCCAGCTTGTCCTTGGCTTCCGCAATGGCCTTCTGATCCGCTGGATTGGTGTCGGCGTTGATGGCGGAACGGTAAGCATCAAGCTGCTGCCTTGCGCCGGTCACGTATTGCGCCACGGCCTGGGACCGCTGCATCGCCGGATCGGAATCTTGGTCGGCCGCCTGGCCGGCTGCGGGCAGGGCGCAGGCGAGCAGCGCGAGCAGGCCGAGGGTCTTCCAGGACGGGCGGGAGTGGGTTTTTGGTGAGTGCATGGTGCTTCCGAACCATGCGTGCGATGAAAGTTCCGCGCTGCGCCGATGTGGCGCAGGGTGCCAAAGTTTCCCACTAAGCCCCGGGTGACTTCAGCCGCTTGAGCATTTCGGCGGCAAAGATCTCATAGACGATGCTGCGCTCTTCGACGAAAAGCGCCTCAATCGCCGAGCCGCTGGCATAGCGGAAAATGACGCGATGGCGGCCGACGCGAAGGCGATGATACCCCGCGAGGTTTCCTTCGAGCTGGCGAAGGTCACCCGATTCGTTTTTTAGACCAATCAGGGCCCGCCGCAGGAGCCGTCTCGGCTCGGGCGCGAGTCGACGACCGAACTCACGGACTTGCGCCGCAATGACGACGGAGTGGCTCATTCTGGAATGTCGTCGATGCTGTAGAATTTCGTCTTACCGGCTTCGTAGTCCTTGATCGCCTTCATCGCGTCGGGATTGGCCAAAATTTCCATGGTTTCGATCAGCGCCTGCATGCGATCTTTGCCGATGACATACGCGACGGGGTCATCGTGTTTCGTGATGGTCGCGATATACCCTGCCTGGGCTTCCTTTACCATTTTAGGAAAGCCGGCCTGCCCTTCAGTGATAGAATACGTAGATGACATTGACTAACTATGTAAAACGAGAAGGAGCGACCTCAAGCACTTTCGAGCGGTTGGACGCTCGCCCGTCTCCGATCGGCCAACGGGCCCTTGACTCCGCTGCGGCGCGGGTTTCGAGAAGGGCATGTTGCAGCCCCCGCCGGCGCCCCTCCTGCGTTCGGCCGCCCCGGCCGATGCCGCGGCGATCCAGACCATCTACGCACCTTACGTGCGCGACACCTGCATTTCCTTCGAGACCGAGCCACCCTCGATCGAGGAGATGCGCCTGCGGATCGAAAAGATCCTGCCGCGCTGGCCCTGGTTGGTCTGCGAGGAGGAGGGGAAGGTCGTCGCCTACGCCTACGCGGGCGAGCATCGCTCGCGCGCGGCCTTTCGGTGGGCCGTCGAGGTGGCCGTTTATGTGCGGCAGGATCAGCATCGCCGCGGCCATGGCCGGAGGCTTTACGCGCGGCTACTCTCCCTCCTGCGGCAGCAGGGATTTTATCACGCCTATGCGGCGATCTACGTGCCGAACCCGGCCAGCGTCGCCCTGCATGAAGCGGTTGGCTTCCAGCCGTGCGCCCGGTTCCCGAAGATTGGCTTCAAGTTGGGGGAGTGGCGCGACGTGGGCTGGTGGCACCTGGCCTTGCAGCCGCTCCCGCCGGCGCCGGCCGAACCGCTGGGTCCGGGCGCGGTCGCTTCGCCCTAGGGGCGGCATGGGGGATTCCCTGCTTGATTCACCCTCGGCCTAAGGGAGGGAACCCGCCAGATGCGGGGGAAGTCTAGTTGTTGCCTTCTCTTCCGTCACCACGCCCTTCCGGGCGCGTCATTATTTGCGTATGAAAAACAAGAACACCACGGCCTCCACCGCCCTTTTCTCCGAAACCATTCCTCACCGACTCGTCGCCGAACGCGCTTATGCGATCTGGGCGGCGAGCGGCCAGCCGGTCGGTCGGGACTACGATCACTGGGTCGAGGCCGAGCAGCAGTTGCTCGCCACGCGCGCCGAGGAGGAGAGCGAGAACCTGGCTGCCCGCATCGCACACGGAGGCGATCCGTTCGCCACGGACATCGACCGGGCGCTCGACGCCATGGCTCCGACGTCGCAGCAGCGCAGCGCGACATCGCTTTAGGCGCCGGGCCGCGGCCGGAAATGAAAATTCTGGCTTTCGGAGGGGGCGGGGTTTTCATGGGCAATCCCCTTATTCCCCATGAAACCCCTCCGTCTTCTCTCGGCAGCCTTCGCGGCCTGCCTCTTTACTGCGGCCGGCCTCGCGGCGGACGCGTCCGGAACCTGGAAATGGACCGTCGCCACGAATGACTTCACCGTCGACACCACCCTGCAGGTGGTGGCCAAGGCCGGCGTGCTGACCGGCACCTATAGCAGCTCCTACGGCACCGGTCCGATTTCAGAGGGCACCGTCCACGGCGATGCCATCTCGTTCAAGGTCGTGCGTGAGATCCAGGGCGGCAAATACGTGCTCCAGTACGATGGGACGATCATCGGCGACACGATCAAGGGCGCGATCCAGTTCCCGGGTTTCAACGGCGGCGACGCCCAGAAGCTCGATTGGAACGCGAAGCGGGACCCGGCGGCGACGCCCTGAAGAGGCGTCAAACCCCGGGGATCGGGCATTTTCCCATGGCCGCATCGGTCCCCGCCCCGATGGCGATCCGAGGAATCGGGGGTATATTGGGGGATGAAACCCAACCGTTCATCGCTTTCGCCCACTCCTGCTCCGAATTCCGTCGCTCACGCCCTGGTGGCGGAGCGCGCGGAAAGCCTCTGGCGGGAGGAGGGCTGCCCGCATGGCCGTGACCTCGATCACTGGCTCGAAGCCGAGCGCCAGCTCCGCGGCCGTCCCCCGGCCACGAAGGGCGACGATCTGAACATGCGTTCGCCGGATTTCTCGCCCGACGAGGGCGATCCCCTGAAGAACGACGTGGATAAGGCGCTTGACCAGATGGGGAGCATCCGCGGCCAGCGGAGCGCGACGTCCCTTTAAGCGGCCGGCCTACTCGAGCCAGCCGCCGGTGGCCTGAACGGGCTCAAGGCTCCCGGCCTGCGTCACCCAGACCGCAAGGCCGCGGCGCACCGCGCCGCCGACCGGATTGGGCGGGCAGGGGAGCTGGGCCACGGCCGTGCCGCCGACGGCCTGCATGGGCGCGTCAACCAGCGCCAGCGCGACGAATTCATGGCGCAGGGTTTCGCCCCGATTTTCGCCGGCGGACACCTGCGAGGCATAGCCCCCGCCGAGGAGGGCGACGTGGGCTTCCCATGGGCCGCGGCCGGCGCCCTGCGGCTTAAATCGGATTTGGCAGACTCCCTCTGGACCCACCTCGAGGGTGAGCACGCCCGGCAGGCGGGAGACCGAGGGCAGGAGATCGCCGCTGGGGTGCCACTCCCGCCCATCGCGGACGAAGCAGGGCGTGTAGACCGACGGGGTGCCCCACCGGCGGGCAAGGGCGTACTGCCTCTGGGTGAAGGCGCGCGTGGCGAAGCGATCCTTCCAGCCGAGGTTGTCCCAGTAGTTCACATGGAATCCGACCGGCACGAAATCGAGCCAGAGGCGGGGCCGGAAGCGGAGGGCCTCGAGCCAGTGATCGGCGGGCGGGCAGCTGCTGCAGCCCTCGCTGGTGTAAAGCTCGATCAGCGGCACCTGCGCCGGCCCGCTCGCGGTGCTGAAGGTGGCGGCGCGCAGGTTCGCCGCCACGGCGAGGGTGACGGCCAGGAGCGACAGCGTCGGACGGAACCGGGCGGAGGCGAAAAAGGGCATAGGAGCGGCGGGAGAAGCATGCGCCTCCCGCGCCGGGATGCAACCTGCGGTAAGGCCGTGACAACCCCGGCGCTTTATCCCAGCTTGGAGGCCATGAATCGGACTCTAGGTTTGATCTTGGCCTTCTCCGCCCTTGCCACCGTCGCGCTCCCCGCGGCTTCGGCCGATGCCGTCAAGGGAGCCGAGCCCCTGACCGTGTCGCATGGCCGGGAAGTGCAGCTCGCCGATTTTGCCGTCCCCGGCAAGACGACCGTCTTCGACTTTTACAGCCAGTACTGCCCGCCCTGCCGCGCCATCGCGCCCCTGGTGAAAAAGCTCCATGAGGTGCGCGCGGACATCGCCGTGGTCGAGGTCGACATCAACCGGCCGGGCGTCGAGGGCATCGACTGGAAGTCGCCGGTCGCGAAGGAATTCCAGCTGGATTCGATTCCGCACTTCAAGATCTTCGGCCCCGACGGCCAGCTGATGTCCGAGGGCGACCCGGCCCGCGCCAAGGTCATTGAGTGGCTGCAGGCGGCGCTGCCATGAGGGGCCTGGGTTTCGGGCGCCGCTCGGCGCTCGCTTGCCTGGCCATCGCGGCCGCCTTGGCGGCCCGGGCCAACACCGCCGTCGAGCCGGTCCCGCGCGATGCGGGCTGGATGAAGCGGCATGAAGCCTTTGTCCAGATCGCAAAGGCGGGGCACGTCGACGTCCTGTTCCTCGGCGATTCGATCACCGATTTCTGGCGGACGCGCGGCCACGCGGTCTGGGACCGCTACTACGGAAACCTGCACGCGGCCAACTTCGGCATCAACGCCGACCGGACGCAGCATGTCCTCTGGCGGATGGATCACGGCGAACTGACGGGCCTCCATCCCCGGGTGGTGGTGCTGATGATCGGCACCAACAACACGGGGAATGAGCGCGCGGGCACCAAGCCCCGCAATTCCACGGCGGAGGCCATCGCGGGGGTGACCGCGGTGGTGCGCGATCTCCGCGAGAAGCTGCCGGAGGCGAAAATCCTGCTCCTGGCGATCTTTCCCCGCGGCGAGAAGGCTGATCCGCAGACCGCGCAGATCCACGAGATCAACGCGGCGCTGGCGACCCTGGACGACGGCCGCTTCGTCCATTTTCTCGATATCGGGCCGAAGTTCCTCCGGGCGGACGGCTCGCTCGAGCCGGCGGACTTCATGCCGGACAAGCTTCACCCCAGCCCGCAGGGCTATGAGGTCTGGGCCGAGGCCATCCAGGTTCCGCTGGCGCAGCTCTTAAAATGACCCGGCGGGGGACCGTCCTCCTGGCCGGGCTCGTCATCGTCCTCGCGGCCCTCGCGGCCTACCACAACAGCTTCACGGCGCCGTTCGTCTTCGACGACGCCGAATCGATCGCGCACAATCCGACGATCGCGCGCCTCTGGCCGCCCGGGCCGATGCTTTCGCCCCCGGGATCGCGCGGCCAGACCGTGGGCGGCCGGCCCGTGCTCAATGTTACCCTGGCGGTCGACCATGCCCTCGGCGGGTTGGACGTCCGCGCCTATCACGCGACCAACCTCCTGATTCATGTCCTGGCCGCGCTGACCCTTTTCGGCCTGGTCCGAAGGACGCTGCGCGGGCAGCCGCGCGCGGAGCTTGTCGCCTTCGGCGCGGCCCTGCTGTGGGCCGTGCATCCGCTTCAGACCGAATCCGTCACCTACGTGATCCAGCGGGCGGAATCGCTCATGGGCCTGTGCTATCTGCTCACCCTTTACGGCTTGGCCCGCCTGGCGGAAGGCGAGGATGCCGCGGGCGCGGGCGGCCGGTGGGGCTGGGCCTGGCTGTCGGTCTGCGCGTGCTTTCTGGGCATGGGGACCAAGGAGGTCATGGTTTCGGCGCCGGTCATCGTCCTGCTCTACGATCGGACCTTCTGGAGCGGCACTTTGGGGGCCGCCTGGCGACGGCACCGGCGGCTCTACCTCGCGCTCGGAGCCTCCTGGCTGCTGCTCGCGGCGCTGGTGCTGCCCTCCCACCAGCGCGGTGGCAGCACCGGCTTCGGCTCAGGGATGCCGTGGGCCCACTACGTCATGCTCCAGTTTCCCGCGGTCGCGCATTACCTCTGGCTCACGCTGTGGCCGCATCCGCTGATCTTTGATTATGGCACCGGCTGGTCCAACCGGGTCGGCGGCGTGCTGCCGGTGCTCGTCGTTACGGGCCTTGGGGTGGCGGCGGTGGCCGCCTTCCTGCAGCCGGCCCGCCGGCGTTCCGCCCGCGCCGCGGGCTTCGCGGGCCTCTGGTTTTTTGCCGTGCTCGCCCCCACGAGCCTGATCCCCGGCAACCGGCAGACAATGGCGGAGCACCGGATGTACCTTGCCCTCGCCCCCCTCCTCGTCACCGGCCTGGCGGCCCTGGCCGGGCTGCGGCTGCGGCGGCCCGGGGGCGCGGGCGCCTTGCTCGCCGGCGTGCTCCTGGTGGCTGGCGCGGCCACGGCGCTGACGGTGCGGCGCAACGCCGTTTACCGGAGCGATCTGGCGCTCTGGAGCGATACGGTGGCGAAGCTCCCGGACAATCCCTATGCCCAGGGCGACCTCGGGGTGGCACTGGATGAAAGGGGCGACGAGCAGGGAGCGATTGCCCATTACGAGGCATCGCTCGCCCTGAACCCCAATCCGCGCGAGCTGGAAAAGGCGTACAACGACCTCGGCCTGGCGCTGGCCAAGCTGGGGCGGCTGTCCGAGGCGGAAGCACGCTTCACGGTGGCCGTCCGGCTGGATCCGGCCTACGGCGATGCGAGGGACAACCTCGGCAACGTCCTGCGGCAGCAGGGGCGCCGCGCGGAGGCGGCGGCCCAGCTGCGGGCGGCGATCGGATTGCGGCCTGACGACGCGAACGCCTGGATCAATTTTGGGGCCCTTTACGCGGAGGCCGGACACTGGCCCGAGGCCATCGCCGCCTATCGCCAGGCCGAGGCCGTGCGTCCGGGCGATCCGACCCTGCACCTGCAGCTGGCCAACGTGCTCGCGGAAAGCCACCAATGGTCGGAGGCGATTCCGGAATACGAGGCGACGCTGCGGCTGGATCCGCGGAACGCCGCCGCGCGCGAGCGCCTGGCGCGGGTCCGCGCCGCCCTGCGACCCTGAGCGGGCGCCCGTTTGCGGGTTGCCGGGTTCCCGCATTCGCGCAGGCTCGCCCGCATGGCTGCACTGACGCGCAAGATCCGCTGGGGAGTCCTCGGTTACGCGAAGATTGCCCGCGAAAATGTCATTCCCGCGCTCCAGCGCTCCGCCCATGCGGAATTCCGCGCGCTGGGTTCGCGCGACCCCGCCAAGCGGGCGGAGTGCGCGGCGCGCTACCCGGGCCTGCGCATCACGGGAAGCTACGAGGAGCTCCTGCGCGACCCGGAGGTGGACGCGGTCTATATCCCGCTGCCCAATGCGCTGCACCGGGAGTGGACCCTCAAGGCGGCGGAGCAGGGCAAGCACGTCCTCTGCGAGAAGCCGATCGCGCTCAACGCCGCCGAATGCCGGGAGATGATCGCCGCCTGCGCGGCCCACGGAGTCGTGCTGATGGAAGCCTTCATGTACCGGTACACCGACCGGATCCGCCAGGTGCGGGAGGTCCTGCGCCAAGGGCTGCTGGGCGACCTGCGCTTTGTCCAGGCGAGCTTCTGCTTCATGCTGGCCAATCCCGCCTCGATCAAGCTGCGGCCGGAGCTGGGCGGCGGGGCGCTCTACGACATCGGGTGCTACCCGGTGAACTTTGCGGGGCTGGTGGCCGACACGCAGACCGGCGGCCCCGGCACATCCCGGCCCTCGGCGGTGGCCGGATTCGCCGAGCGGGTCGGCGGGATCGACGAGTCGTTTTCGGGCCTGCTGCGCTATCCCTCCGGGCTGACGGCCTCCCTCCATTGCAGCATCCGCGCGCACCGGGCCATGGACGCCACGATCGTGGGCACGGCCGGCGTGCTGGAGGTGCCCGATACCTTTCTCGACCCGGCCGGGGCGCTGACCCTGGTGCATGGCGACGAGCGCCGGGAGCTGCCGGTTGCCGCCAGCGACCGCTACCGCCATGAGGTGGAGGATTTTTCCGCGGCGCTCCTGGAGCGGCGCCCGCCCGCCCTGGGACTGCCGGAATCGCTCCGAAACATGGAGACGATCGACCGGCTCTTTGCGGCCAGCTGACCCCCCGGCGCCTTGGCCACCCCGAAACAGAGACTCCCGGTTCCGCCGGGACCCGACGCCCCGCTGCGCGGCGGTCCCATCCGGCGCTTCTTCCAATTGGTCGGGCCCGGGGTCATCACGGGCGCCGCGGATGACGATCCCTCCGGCATCACCACCTATTCGGTGACGGGAGCGCAGTTTGGCACCTCGCTCCTCTGGACGGCGGTGGTCACCTGGCCCCTCATGGCGATGGTGCAGATGATGTGCGCGCGGATCGGCATGGTGACCGGCCAGGGGCTGGCCGCGGCGCTGCAGCGGAAGCTCCCGCGCAGCCTCGTCCTGCTGGCCGCGATTGCGCTCTTCCTGGCCAACACGCTCAACGTGGGCGCTGATTTGGCGGGCATGGCGGATGCGGCGTCCGACCTCACCGGCTGGAGCTCCGGCCTCTTCGTCGTGATCTTCGGCGTGGGCATCGCCGCCCTCACGATCCGGATCCCTTACGCGCGAATCGCCGCGATCCTCAAGTGGCTTGTCCTGGTGCTCTTCGGGTACGGGGTGGCCGCGTTCCTGACCCACCCGGCCTGGGGCTCCGTGCTGCATGACACGTTCTCCCCCTCATGGCCCCGGTCCCACGAGGCCCGCATGATGCTGGTGGCGCTCCTCGGCACCACCATCAGCCCCTATCTCTTCTTCTGGCAGAGTTCCCAGGAGGTGGAGGAGGAGAAGGCCGCCGGCCGGCGCGAGCGGGTACAGCGCGTCGGCGCGACCCCGATCGAACTGCGCAACCGGCGGATCGATGTCGGGTTCGGCACCTTCTTTTCGAACCTGGTCATGTTCTTCATCATCGTGACCTGCGCGATGACCCTGCACCGGTCGGGCCAGACGCAGATCCAGACCTCGCGCGAGGCGGCGGCGGCGCTCCGGCCCCTGGCGGGCAATCTGGCGACCCTCCTCTACACCGTGGGGATCATCGGGGTCGGCCTGCTCGCGATCCCGACCCTGACGGGCTCCACGGCCTACGCCTTCGCCGAAACGCTCCGCTGGCGCCAGGGGCTCGATAAGAAGTTTGCCCAGGCGCGGCCGTTCTACGCGGTGGTCATCGCCTCCAGCCTCTGCGGCGTCCTCCTCAATTTCCTGCACATCAATCCGGTGAAGGCCCTGGTCTGGTCCGCCGTGGTCAACGGCGTGCTGGCTCCGTTCCTGATCATCGGCGTCCTGCTGGTGGCCTCTGACCGCAAGATCATGAAGGATCAGACCAGTCCGCTCCTGAGCCGGCTCGTGGTGGGGGCCACCGCGATCGTGATGTTCGCGGCCGGCGCCGGCATCATCTGGGGATAAAAAAGGCCGCCGGGGGAGCGGCGGCCGGGCAGGGAGCGGGGAGGCCTCAGGCGGCCGGAGGCCGCCCGCGCCCGAAGAAGAGCGTGATGACGAAGAGAACCAGGAAGACGAAGAACAGGACACGGGCGATTTCGCTGGCGAGGCCGGCGACGCCCCAGAAACCGAGGGCGGCGGCGATGAGCGAAATGATCAGGAAGATGAGCGCGTAGCGGAGCATGGAGCGAGGGGGTTAAACGGACGGTTTAGGAGCTGGACTTGCGGAAGGCGAAGAAGGCGCCGACCGCCATCAGGGCGCCGCCTCCCACGATGTACGTGACATGCAGGGGGGTGCGGGCGCCGCCATCGATCGAATTGGCCACGTCAGTGGTGACCGTGGCGGTATGGCCGACGAGGGAATCCTTCCGCGAAATGCCCTGGAAAAGGAGCACGGCGCCGAGGATCAGGATGATGAGGCCGAGGATTTTCATGGGTGGTGAAGCCATGGAACGCTTTCCCGGCCCCGAGTTCCCCGGGGCCGCCAGATAGGCGCTGCCCCTCCGGTCGCCGGACCCTTACTGCAGATCCGGCGTCATCCCCATCACCCGGTTGAACAGGGTGTTGAGGGTCCCCTGGGTCTGCTCGGACGCCGTGTCGGTCCCGGTCTGCAGGGTTTCCGCCGGGGTGAAATCCTTCACCAGGACGCAATAGTCGCTGTTGACCATCAGGCCGAGGAATTCGCCGCTCTGGCTGAAGACCAGGTCGCCGCGCGCGGGCGAGAAGTCGCCGAAGAGGCGCTTGAAGAAGCGATTGTCCACCCGCACGTAGCCGGGGTGCGCGGCGTCGAGCTTGAAGGCGACGGCGCCATAGCCCTTGCCGCGGTTGCTGATCAGGACGGCCTCGGGAAATTTGAAGGGATCGGCCGCGATGGGGTACACCTTGACCCCCATGCCGGCGACCTGGGCGGCGTCGACCGGGATTGCGACCGCCCGCGGATCGCTGGCCAGAAACTGCAGCGAAGCGGCGGTGCCATGGTAGCCCGACGGCCGGTCGAAGGCCACGCCCATCTGCTCCCAGTTATCGTTGACGGCGCCGAAGGCGAAGACGGTGTCCGCCTCGTGCAGGAGGGCATAGACCTGGCGGCCGTCGGTGATGAAGACGGTGGGCACGGTCTTGGCCTTGTTCACCTTGCCAAAGAAGCCCTTGCGCTCGGCGGTGAACGTCGTGTCCACCTGGTTCGCGAGGAAGCCGTTGTAGAGGACATTGGCGTTGATCGGGCGGTTGTCGCGGATCTCCTGGGTGAGCTCGCCCGACTTCTGGGCGAGCTGGCCGACGCCCTGGGCCAGCTGGGCGCTGTTCTGCTCCACCTTGGCGCGCTCGGCGCGCTCGGCGGCGACCTGGGTCTGCAGGGAGGTGGCCTGCTCGCGCAGGTGCTCCTTCTCGGTCTCGCCCACCACCACCGCCATGGTCAGCCCGGCGATCTGCTTCTGGGCGTCGGCCTGCTGGCGCGAAAGGGCGGCCAGCGCCTGCCGCTGGCGCTCGGCGTCGGCATTTTTCTGGTCGAGCTCGCGCAGCAGCTGGGAGAGCTGGTCCTTGGTCAGGGCCGCCTCCTGGGTCGCCGCGGTGACCTTCTGGTCCAGCGCGGCGGCCTGCTTCTGCGTCTCGGCGAGGGAGGCGGCCAGCTGGCCCTTCTGGGCCTCGGCGGCCGAAAGGTTCTGCTCGCGGGCCGCGAGGGTCGAGTTGGCGTAGGCGAGCTTCTGGGCGAGATCCTGCTGGCTGGTCTGCTCGTCGGCGAGCGACTGGCGCATCGCCTCGACCAGGTCGTCGGATTTCGCGGGGGCGTTGGCCGCCACCTCCGGCACCGGGGGCCGCGACGGGTGGGCTGGCTCCACCTTATCCCAGCGCGTGAGCGCAATGAGATTGAGGAAGAGAAAATCCAGCATGATCAGCAGGAGCGTCTTGTTCATGGCGTGACGACGGTGACGGGCGTGGCCTGGACCTCGATGATGAGGCCGCGCTTGTAGGTGCGCACGTGGCGGATCTTGACCAGCGCGACGCAGATGATGCCGAAGAGGCTGGAGCAGTAGGCGGCCAGCAGGTTGCCCTGAATCACGCCGAGGACCTGCAGCGCGAGCGCCGCGGCCGTGCCGATCATGCCGAGGTAGAGGCCGCTGTCGAAGAGGTTCTCCTCATTCTCCATGAGACGGAGCTTCAGCAGCGGCGAGATATCCTGGGCGTTGATCTCACGGACCTTGCGGAGGCAGATCGTGTAGACGAATATCTGCAGGCAGGCGAAGACGGCGATCGTGATGACGGTGGATGTGTCCATGGTGAGTTTGGGTGTGAAGGGTGGCGGAGCGGCCGGAGTGGCCAGAAAAACGGGCAGGTGCAGCTCGAGCCGGTATTCGGAGGCCGGCGCCGCGCGGAGGAGGTAGGGCTCGGTGGCCACGAAGACGAGGGAGCCCAGGAGGAGGGCGACGACTCCCGCCTGGATCACGCGGTGGGCGGGGCGCGCTCGAGGCCGGGGGGGGCGGAGGTGACGCCGTCGAGGCCCCGCAGGATCAGGAAGAGGCCGATCAGATAGCCGAGGTACTTGAGCCCGAGCATGGCGCGGGGATGGGCCAGGACCAATTCGGCGGTGGCGTCGATCGCGGGACCGGCGTGGTGGTCAACCGGAACCTGGCGGTAGAGGAGCAGGCGCACCGCGCCCACGCCGTCGACCAGCGCCAGGCGGAGGTCATCGGCTCCGGATTTGCCGAAGGCCAGGAGATAGGAGGCGACCCCGTCGGCGGAGTCGGTGAAGAGGGCCGCGGAGTAAAACAGCGCCAGCTGATCGGGGGCGACTCGCGCCAGGTGCGCATACTCTCCCACCGTCCGCGTGCTTTCCGTCCGGCGAAGCAGCTCGCTCAGCTGCGCCCAATCGAGCCGGCGGCCCAGCGCCAGCAGGTCGAGGAAGAAGGGTTCGAGGCTGCCCAGCTGCTTTTTGACCGCCGAATCCTCGGCCAGCCCTCGCAGCTCGCGCTGGAGGGAGGGGGAGAGGTGCTCGCTCTGATAGAGCGCCGCGGTCAGGAGGATCAGCGCATCCAGCGGCTGGCCGCCGGGCCGCGCGGCCGGCACGAAGCGGCCGGTCGCCGGGACGTCGTGCAGCCGGAGGATGTCCTGGACGCCGAGCGAACCGGAACGGTCGAGCGCCCCATGCAGGGCGGCGCGCGCCTTTTCCGGCAGGAAGAACGTGACGACCGGCCGGCTCTGCGCTGCGCCCTGCGTCGACCGCAGATTGAAGATCGGATCGAGGTAGGGGTCCCAGCCGCCCCAGGTGGTCAGGGCCGGCTGCCGGGCCGATAGGCTGTCCAGCGAGACGGCGAGGGCGCCAGCCCCCGGATCGCCCACCGTGCGTGCGGCCGAAAGCACGAGGGCGGCCGGGCCGATTTTCTCCGATTCGACCAGCTGCTGGCCGAAAGCCGCCAGGGTCGGCGTGCCCCGGCCGGCGGCCCGGAGCAGCCCGGGACTGACCGAACGCACGTGCACCGGCAGCATCCAGGCTCCGAGGGCGACGACCAGCCCCAGGCCCACCACCAGCGGGGCGAGCTTTCTTTTGCGGTCGTTGGCGGAATCGCTCATGAAATGGGTGAAATCATTCCTGCGGTGGAACCGCGGAGTATTGATTTGCGGCTGGTGAGGCCAAAACTACCTTTAAGGGAAATTCCTCTGACCGATGGCGCTGCGAATTGTTCACTACAACGATCCCATTTTACGGAAGAAAGGCGAGAAAATCGTCGGATTCGACCCCGCCCTGCGCCTGCTGGCCCAGGCCATGATCGACACGATGCATGAGGCGGGGGGCATCGGCCTCGCCGCCCAGCAGGTGGGCGTGGCCCGCCAGGTCTGCGTCGTTGATCTGCGCCAGAGCGACGATGACTTCGACTGGCTGCTGGATGGGGCGAAGCCGCCGCGGGAACTCTTCATGCCGCTGGTCCTGGTGAATCCGAAGGTGATTCCGGCGCCGGGCACACCGGAGGAGATCGTCGAGGAGGGCTGCCTGTCGTTTCCCGGGATTCGCGGGGACGTCCCGCGGCCGGACGAGATCGCGGTCAAGTTCCACGATGCCGACGGCATCCCGCACGTCCTGGCCTGCAATGGGCTGCTCGCCCGCTGCATCCAGCACGAGGCGGATCACCTGCAAGGCATCCTTTTCATAGAGCGCATGCCGAAGAAGGTCCGGGCGGTCATCGACCCGGACGTCAAGGCCCTCGCGAAGGCAACCAAGGAAGCGGCCAAAATACTATGACCCAAAAAGCCGACGGCATGAACTACGCGCCCCAGGGCAAGCCCAACCCCGTCGTGCGACCGGGCGAATTCACGTTCGCCGCCGCGCACCTCGAGCACGGGCACATCTACGGCCAGTGCAACGGCCTGATCGAGGCCGGCGCCGATTTGAAATGGGTCTACGACCCCGACCCGAAGAAGGTCGCGGCCTTCCAGGAAAAATTTCCGGCGGTGAAGGTCGCCCGCTCCCTCGACGAGGTGCTGGCCGACGGCGCGGTGCGGCTGGTGGCGGCCGCCGCCATTCCCTCGGAGCGCGGCGCCCTGGGCTGCCGGGTCATGGAGTCGGGCAAGGATTATTTCACGGACAAGACGCCGTTCACGACCTTCGACCAGCTCGATCAGGCGCGGGCCGCGGTCATCGCCACCCGCCGGAAGTACATGGTGTATTTCAGCGAGCGGCTGCACGTCGAGTCGGCCATGTTCGCGACCGATCTCGTGCGCGACGGCGCCATCGGCCGCGTGGTCCAGGTCCTGGGCCTGGGGCCGCATCGCCTGAGCAAGGAGTCGCGGCCGGCCTGGTTCTTCGAGAAGGCGAAATACGGGGGCATCCTCTGCGACATCGGCAGCCACCAGTTCGAGCAGTTTCTCACTTTCTCGGGCGCCACGGACGCCGTGGTCAATCACGCCGCCGTCGGCAACTTCGCGAACCCGGACAAGCCGGAGTTCGAGGATTTCGGTGAGGCGGCGCTCATCGGCAACAACGGGGCCTCGAACTACATCCGCGTCGACTGGTACACCCCGGCGGGCCTGAGCACCTGGGGCGACGGCCGGATGGTCATCCTCGGCACCAAGGGCTACATCGAGCTGCGCAAGTATGTCGACGTCGCCCGCGAGAAGACGGGCGATCACGTCTTTCTGGTCGACGACAAGGGCGAGCATCACCTCCCGGTGGCGGGCCAGGTCGGCTTCCGCTTTTTCGGCGAGCTGATCCTCGACTGCCTCAACCGGACCGAGAAGGCGATGACGCAGACCCACGTCTTCAAGGCGGCCGAACTGTGCCTGCGGGCGCAGGCCGCGGCCAAGCGGATCCCGGCGAAGTGAGCATCGCCACGCGCACGGGCGACGACGGCACCACCGGGCTGCTCTACGGCCAGCGCGTGCCGAAGGATCACCCCCAGATCGAGGCGATCGGCGCCTGCGATGAATTGAATGTCGCGCTGGGCGCCGCCAAGCCGCTCCTGACGGACGCGGCTCCCCGCGTCCTGCTGGAGAACGTCCAGCGGGCGCTGGTGGCCGTGATGGGCGAACTGGCGTGCGCTGAGGCCGATGCTGAACGGTATGCGGCCTCGAAATTTTCCCAGCTCGCCGCGGGGGATCTCGGCCGGCTGGACGAGGCCGTGGCGGCGCTCGAGGCCGGGGGGCTGGTCTTCGACGGCTGGGCGACCCCTGGCGCCACGGCCCTGGCCGCGGCCTTCGAGCAGGCGCGCGTGGCCGCGCGGCGGGCGGAGCGGCGGCTGGCGGGCCTGCCCGCCCAGGGCCGGTCCGTGCGCCCGCTGGTGCGGCAGTATGTCAACCGCCTGTCCGATCTTCTCTGGCTCCTGGCCCGGCAGGCGGAGAAATAGGATTTCCAAATCGAACCCGCTGGTATAAGCCACCCCCATGCGCGTTCTCGCCCTTTGCCTCATCGTCGCCGCCGCCGCCTGGCGGATCCTTTCCCTGCACGCGCCGGAACTGGGCAATTTCTCGCCGCTCATGGCGCTCGCGTTCTGCGGCGGCGTCTATTTCAGCCGCGGCTGGATGTGGGCCGTCCCCTTCGTCGCCCTGCTGGGTTCGGATCTCTACATCGACCACTGGTACGCCGTCGAATACGGCTATCACTCGGGTCCGGCCGGCGTGGTGCTGCGCCTGCTCTGCTTTGCCGCCGGAATCCTGCTGGGTCGCCCCTTGGCCGTCCGACGCACCTGGCTCAAGCTGGCGGCCGGCACCATCGGGGCGTCCCTGCTCTTCTATCTTGTCACGAACACCGCCTCCTGGGCGGACGACGTGCATTACGCCCACACCCTCGCGGGCTGGGCGCAGGCGCTCACCGTGGGCCACGCCGGCATGCCTTCGACCCTGTACTTCTTCCGCAACACCTTCGCGAGCGACCTCCTCTTCACCGGTGTGTTCGCCCTGGCGATGGAGTACGCGGCGCAGCGGTCGGGTGCTTTCAGCCTGCTGGCCCGCAAGGCCTGAGCCCCGGGGAGCAGGAGGAGGGGACCGGCCGGTCTGCTCCGGCGGAGATGAACCCCTATCCCGCGCCCGGCCTCGCTGGGAAGCGCAGCGCGATCAAGGCCCCGCAACGGTCCGGTCATCGGCCGCGCCCAGCCGGCCGGAAGAGGACGCTCCGGATAAAGCCGCCTTGAAACGACTGTTCTTCGGCCGTTACGAAGCCCGCCCGGCGCAAGATGGCCTCCGCGGGCGGCAGGGATGTGGCGGGCAGTCCGGTCTGCCAGCGAAAGAATCGGTACATGACCCATAGGGACAGCCGCGCCCGCCATCGGCGCCAGCTACGGGGAGGCACGGAGAAGTCCGCCCAGAGCCATGGAGCGTCCGCCGTCAGGGCGGGGTGCACCTGCGCGACCAGCCGCTCCACCTGATCGGGGCGGAAGCAATCCAGGAAGAACAGGGTGACGACCGCGTCGTGGCTGCCGGGGACGAGTTCCGCCGCGAAGGCGTCGGCGTGCGCAAAGGTGACCCGGGCCCGGACCGTCGGATCGAGGCGCCGCGAGGCGCGCGCGATCATCCGGCCGCTCGCTTCGACGCAATGCAGCCGCGCCTGCGGGGCCGCCTGCGCGAGCCGCGCCACGCAGCGGCCGTCGCCCTCGCCCAGGAGGAGGATCGCCCGGCAGCCAGCCAGGCGTTCCAGCAGGCAGAAGCGGGCGCGCTCCAGATCCCGGCCGAATGCCATCCATTCGAGGGCGCGGTAGATCCGGGCCAGGCCGTCAAAATCCGGCCGGGTCGAGTTCATCGCGGCCCCCAGAGCAGCGGCACGAGCGGCGTCATCAGGACGACGTCGGCCAGGACGCGGGCGGCCCGCCGTCCGAGCCGGGGCTCCAGCCGGTCCACGGCCCCGAGAAGGATCGCGCTGGCCGCGGCGCAGGCCGCTCCGGCCCGCTGGCCCGCCGGGGCGCCGAGGCCGAGGGCGGCCGCCACCGCGGCCAGCACCCAGGGCATCGCCCGGGCGAAGGCGGTGGCGCGCTGAAACTGGCCGACCAGCGAGATCTCGCCATGGCTGCGGTCCACCTCGCGCTCCCACACGGAAATCAGCGCGCAGTTCGCGAGGCACAGGCCGGCGAAGAGCGCCAGCAGGCCGGCGAGGGGCCGGCCGGCGGCGGGGGCCGCGGAAAGCACGAAGAGCACGGCGCCGGCCGTCAGGAGCAGCGCCACGCAGGCCTCCTTCGGCAGCCGCCACCGCTGGTGCCGATGGAGCAGCTGGTGGGAGAGCAGGTAGGCCAGCACCGCGCCGAGGAGCATGATGCCGCCAATCAGGTCGGCGGGGGCCAAGCCGTGCTCTGCCACGGCCACGTCCGCCGCCAGCACGGCGGTCCCCAGGGCGGCGATGGGCCAGCGCCAGCGCTGGTAGAAGGCATGCCGCACGGTCCGGATGCGCGCCGGCGCCAGCCGCCAGCCCTCGATCCAGCGATCGCCGACGTAGGAGAGCCAGACCGAGGCGGCGAGCACGAAGCGGGCGGCCGGCACCAGGGAGACGCCTGCGGCCTGCGCGAAGAGCCACTGCCAGAGGAGCGCGACCGCCGGCGCGTCGAGCGAAAGGACGGTCGGCCATTGCCACCAGCGGGGCCGGCCCAAGCCATCTCCGGGATGGGTTGCCACGGTGCGGTCCTAGCGCAGGAAGAAATAGACGGTCATGATCCCGCCGACCCCGATGACGATCCAGCGGATGGTCGCGGGGTCGGCCTTGCGCGCGAAAAAGGCGCCCGCATAGCCGCCGGCGATGGCGCCGCCCATCATCAGGAGGGCGTCCGGCCAGAAGATGAGCCCCCGGGAGACGAAGACCGTGAGCGCGATGAGGTTCTGGGTGCCGGACAAGAGCGTCTTGATCCCGTTCATCGCGTGGATGTCGGTCATGCCCGAGAGGCTGAGCATCGCCAGCATCAGCATGCTCGCGCCGCCTCCGAAATAGCCGGCATAGGTCGCGATCACGAGCTGGACGAGGCAAGTCGCCAGCCCGATCCGCACCGTGCCGCCGGCGGGTCCGGCGGCGGCATCCCGCCGGCGCAGCCGTGCGGTGAGGGTGTTGCCGGAGGCGAAGAGCAGCGTGGCGGTGAGCAGCAGCCAGGGCAGCAGCCGGTCGAAGGTCGCCTGGGGGGTCCGCACGAGGATGATCGCGCCGACCAGCCCGCCGATCGCGCTCACGATCAGGAGCCGGGGCAGGAGCCGCCGCTCGCGCTGGATGTCCTTCCGGTACGCGCCCACACTGGCCATGGTGCCGGGCCAGAGCGCCACCGTGCTGGTCGCGTTGGCGGCGATGGAGGGCAGGCCCGAGAAGATCAGCGCGGGAAAAGTGAAGAAATTGCCCCCGCCGGCCACGGAATTGATCAGGCCGGCGGCCAGCGACGAGCCGAGGAGGAGGGAGGCCTGGGGGGTCGTCATCGGCCGGGACGGTCGCAGGGCTTCCGCTTCCGCGACCCGGGCCGCGGCGAGTGGGATGAACGGGTCGAGCGCATCGGGGCACGGTCCCAGATGGGCTGGGGGAATTCAAGAGTGCGCTCGCGCCGGTCGGGGCGGAAGTCAGGGGTGACAAGCGCGGGCGGCCGGATAAAACGGAGCGGATGGCCGCCGGTCCCAACCTCCTCTGGATCGTCACGACGCAGTGGCGCGCCCAGGCGTGCGGCTATGCCGGCGATCCCAATGCGCGGACGCCCCACCTGGACGCCCTGGCGGCGCAAAGCGTCAACTACACCCAGGCCGTCACCCCCCATCCCTTCGGGCCGTTTGCGCGGGCGGCGCTCCTCACGGGGCGGCCCTCGCCGGAAAATGGCGTGGCCGATTATTTCGACCCCCTGCCGGCGGAGGCGCGGACGGTGGCGCACCATCTGGGGGAGGCCGGGTACGCCACGGCCTTTTTTGGCAAGTGGCACCTGGGCCGGCGCGATCCCGCCGCGCCCCTCGTGGGCGAGGCCCATGCGCGGACGCTCGTCCCGCCGGCGGGGCGCGGCGGGTTTGCCTGCTGGGAGGGATTTGAAAGCGGCTTTCAGCTGAACGACCCGTGGCTCCACGGCACCCGCCTGCCCGTGGCCACCCGCTTTTCCGGCTACCAGTCGGACGTCCTGGCGGACCGGGCCGGCACGTGGCTGCGCGCGGCCGCGTCGTCGGCGCCCTGGTTCGCGGTCGTCAGCCTGGAAGCGCCGCATCCACCCTATGGGGCGCCGGCGGCCGGCGTGCCGGCCCGGGATCCCGCCGCGATCATCCGGGCCGCCAACGTCCCGCGCGGGGGCGAGGCGGAGAGCCGGGCGCGCCGGGAACTGGCCGGCTACTACGCCCATCTCGAGGCGACGGACCGCGCGATCGGCCGCCTCCTCGCCGCGGCGAGCGATTCGGTCGTCGTCTTTACCTCGGTCCACGGTGACATGCACGGGGCGCATGGGCTCTTCCGCAAGGGCTGGCCCCACGAGGAGAGCGTCCGGGTCCCGCTGCTGGTCCGGTGGCCGGGAGGAGCGGGGACGCCGGGTCCCGATCCCGCGCTGGTCTCGCTGCTCGACCTGCCCGGCTGGGCGCGGGCCTGGGCCGGGGGCGCGGCGGTTGCCCCGGGGCCGGCCGGCCAGCGCATCTCGATGCCGAGCGTGGTGCGCCTGGAGCATCAGGCCGACCGGGTGTGGCGCGGCGTGCGCACGCTCGACCGCAAGCTGATCCTCAACGCCGACGGCACCCCTTGGCTGGCCTTCGACCTCGCGGCCGATCCCGGAGAACGGCGCAACCGCGCCGACGATCCGGCCTTTGCCGCGGAAATCAGCCGGCTGCGCCGGCTGCTCGGCTAGTCCGGCCGGGTTAGACGCTGGCCGGCTGGGCGGCCTTCGCCCGGCCCGCGAACTGCCGGCGGATGACCGCGGCGATTTCGTTCATCTTCACCGGCTTCGAAATATAGTCGTCCATCCCGGCCGCCAGGCAGATGTCGCGGTCGCCCTGCATGGCGTTGGCGGTGAGGGCGATGATCTTCGGCTGGCGCTCGGGCGGCAGCACCTGGCGGATCCGGCGGGTGGCCTCGAGGCCGTCCATCTCCGGCATCTGGAGATCCATCAGCACGAGGTCGTAGGGGTGGCCTTCCAGCGCGCTGATGACCTCCAGGCCGTTGCCCACCGCCTCGGCGCGGTAGCCCAGGCGCTCGAGGAAGCGGAGCGCGACCTTCTGGTTGACATGATTGTCCTCGGCCAGGAGCACGCTCAGCGGAAACTCCTCCGCGAGCATGGGGATGTTCTGCGTCTTCGTGGTGGCGGCCGGGCCCTCCGCCGTGGCGGGCCCGAACAGCGCGATCACCGCCTGCATGAACGAGGCGTTCTTGAGCGGCTTGAGGACGCTGCCGAAGGGCAGCCCGTCCTTGGGCGGCGTGGGCGCCGGCTGGCCAAAGGGGACCATCACCAGCCGGGGTGCGGTCAGGCCCGCCAGCGCCTCGAGCGGCGAGGCCTCCGAGCTCTTGCCGCCGCCGACGACGACCAGGGCGGGGGGCTCGGGCAGGCTGGCCGCGAGCTGCAGGGCGGTATGGATGTCGGGGGCCGCGAGGCAGCGGGCGCCCCAGGCCTCGCAAAGGGCATGGACGCGGGCGCGGGTGACCGGATGGCTCTCGACGCAGAGGATGGTGCCCTGGCGAAGCGGCGCCGGCAGCGGGAGGAAGGGCTCGACATCGGTGCGGGCCGGGGCCGCGGCGCTGAGGATCGAGAAGATGAAGGAGGAGCCCTGGCCGGCGGTGCTTTCGACCCGGATGCGGCCGCCCATCAGCTCGGACAGGCGCATCGAGATCGCGAGGCCGAGGCCGGTGCCGCCATACTTGCGGGTGGTCGAGGAGTCGACCTGGCTGAAGGCCTTGAAGAGGCGGGCGATGCCCTCGGGCGGGATGCCGATGCCGCTGTCGCGGACGGTGAACTCCAGCGCCATGGCATCGGGGGCCGCGGGCGGCGCGCCCTCCACGGGCTCCGGCAGCGCGACGCGGCGGACCTCGACGGAGATGCTGCCCTTCGGGGTGAACTTGACCGCGTTGTTGACGAGGTTCACCACGACCTGGCGCAGGCGCGTGACGTCGCCGATGATCCAGACCGGCACGTCCGGAGCGATGTAGTAGCCGATTTCCAGGCCCTTGGCGGAGGCGGCGACGACAAACAGGTCGAGGGCCTCCTCGAGGCAGAGGGTGAGGTCGAGCGGCATCCGCTCGATCTCCATCTTGCCGGACTCGATCTTGGAGAAGTCGAGGATGTCGTTGATGATCGTCAGCAGCGCCTCGCCGGAGGAGCGGACGGTGTTCACGAAATCGCGCTGCTCGGCCGTCAGCGGCGTCTCCATCAGGAGGCTGGTCATGCCGATGACGCCGTTCATCGGGGTCCGGATTTCATGCGACATCGAGGCGAGGAAGTCGCTTTTGGCCTGGGAGGCGGCGTCGGCCTCGGTCTTCGCGCGGCGGAGGTGGTGCTCGGTCTCGATGCGGGCGGTCACGTCCTGCACGGTGCCGATGATGCGCGTGGGCCGGCCGGTCGCGTCGACGTCGACCGACTTCGAGCGCACGTACACCCAGCGCCATTCCCCGGGCCGGGAGCGGACGCGGTACTCGAGGTCGATGACCGGCGCGTTGCCGCTCAATTGGGAGTCGAAGCAGTCGCGGTAGACCGGCAGGTCGTCGGCATGGATCAGCGACTGCCAGGTGGCGAGGGTGGCGGGCATCAGCGTCGGGTCGTACCCGAGCATGATCCACAGGCCGGCGCCGTAGTAGACCTCCCCGGTCGGGACGTTCCACTCGAAGACGCCGATCTGGGTGGAGTCGAGGGCGAGGCGCAGGCGCTCGTCCGAGATCTTCAGCCGGGTTTCAACCCGGCGGCGTTCCTCGTTCTCGGCGCGGAGGCGCTGGTTGGAAAGCTCGGCGGCGCGCTGGCCGGTGCCGGCGCGCCGCGCCAGGTGGAGGCTCAGGCCGAAGAGGGCGCTGATGAACAAACCGGCCGCCAGCGCAAATTCCGGCATCCAGCGGCGGTCCTTGTCCAGGATGCCGTCGGATGGCGTGAACGTGCCGTGCACCCGCCAGCCGAGCATGTCATAGGACTTTGTGACCGCGAACTTGGAGTTGTGGTTGGTCGCCGCCACATCCACGGCATAGACGGGATTGAAACCGATGGTGATCGAGATGCCGTACTGGTGGGCGAGGGTGGCGCGCTGGACGGCCACCTGGTCAAACAGGGCCTGGAAGGCGAAGGTCGCCGCCACGAAGCCCGTGACCGCTTCATTGTGCATGACGCGGTTGTAGATCACGAACCCGGGCAGGCCGCGGCCCCGAATCTGGATCACGTCCGAGACCGCGGGGATGCTCTGCTTGCGGGCGGTCTCGACCGCTTCCGCCTGCGCGCGGGCGTCGTCGCGCCGCGCGGCGTTCTTGGCCGTCGGCTCGAGCGCGAGGTCGGCCAGGAGATTCTCGCCGACCAGCTTGTCCGGGTAGAGCCCGCGGATGTTGAGGTTGGCATCGACGTAGTCGATCGCCACGCAGCCCACCGCCACGGAATCATGGTCGTGCATCTGCTGGGCCGCGTCGATCTCCCACAGCGGCTGGTTGTTGTCCGGCGCGCTGCTCCAGCGGGAGGCGATGTCCTTGAACTCGCTGGCCTGCTGGTTCACCTGGAGCACCACGTCGCCCATCAGGCGGTCCATCGCCGCGACGGTGTTCTGGTTGAGGTAGGCCACCTCGCGCTCCCGCAGGCCGAAATACAGGATGAGGGTCAGAGTCAGGCAGGCGACGAACGCCGGCACGGGCGTCCAGGCCGGCGGTCCCTTTTCCAGCCGGACGTTGGCGCGCCAGGCGACGATCAGCAGCGCGATGCCCAGGGCGAAGAGCCCGAGTGCGGTCAGCGGGGACACCGGCGTGCTGGAACCCCAGTCGTAGACCGCGGACAGGCCGTAGAAGAGCCCGAGGAGCGTGGACAGGCCGATCGCGCTCAGGATCGAGCCGGCCATGGCCTCGACGAACATCCGCGCGCGCTTCGCCCCGCCCGCGGCGTGCTAGACCAGGACGATGGCGCCGACCGAGAGGCAGCATGCCGCCATGGCCGCCACGCGGCTGGAGGTGCCGGCCAGGTCGAAAAGCTGGCCGTTGACCAGCAGGCTGCCGAGCCGCAGGTCACGGTTGAAAAACGAGGCGCCCAGGATCAGGAGGCCCAGGGCGGCGGGCACCGCGGCCAGCCAGCCTGCCCAACGGAAGCCCATCTCGCGCAGGAGGAGCACCAGGCCGATGACGAAGAAGCAGAGGGCCTCTTCCGCCCGGATCGGCGTCAGGTTCGCCCCCGGCAGCAGCAGGGCATCGATCTTCATCCACCAGCCGCCTAACCCGATCGCCCCGATCAGGGCCAGGACGCCGGCCAGCCCGATCGAAATCCGCTCGAGCCCCGAGCGGCGGGGCAATGTAGGCAATGACGGCATAGGGTGGGCACGTAATGCATAGGGGCTCGCTCCGAAGGAGCAACGCGTTTCACGACGGGTAATCCTACGTACGCGCACGGGGGCGCCAGCCGGCCCGAACCGAGCCCCTCCCGGCGGAATTTGGGACCGGCCCGCCGCCGCCGGCTCACAATCCCGGCAGCTCCGGATCGGCGGGATTGGAGGGCAGCGGGGCCGGGGGGCGGGCGAGGGGCGAGGGGGCGGCGCCGGCGGCGCTGGGGCTGCGGCTGCGCAGGAGGTTCAGGGGGCTGGCGGCGAGCACCCATTTGGGCTTGTCCAGGCTCCCCGTGAGCCGGACCCGCGTGAGCTGGGAGAGGGCCGACAGGGCCACGCTGAAAAACTGCCCCGGCAGCGACTTGCTCTCGCGGAGCGGATAGACGATCGCGTTGAAGTCCAGCGCGTGCTGGTCCAGGGCGTAGGTGCCGTTCGCGTCGATCCGGGAATGGGCGCCGACGATGCGCACCTGCGGGAACTCAAGCTGGGTCCCGTTCACCAGGAAATCGGCATGCGCGTTGGTGAAGCGCAGCTCGGTGAACGGCAGCAGCAGCGTGAGCGGCCCCAGCATCGGCACCTTGGTCAGCTCCGGACCCTGAACCTCCGCCAGCCCGCGCCCGTGATAGGTCAGCAGGCTCCCGTAGGCGCCGGTGGCGGACAGGGCCAGGTCCAGCTGCACATTGGCCAGATTGCGCATGAAGTCTCCGGTCGGGGCGGCCGGCACCGGCGCGCCGTCGGAGGAATAGGCCTGCACGATGTCGATCGCGCGCCCCAGGTTGCCGCCCTTGAGCGCGGCGTTGATGATGATCTTCTGGAGATTCTGCACCTCGACCCGGCCGGTGACGGTGCCGTTCGCGAAGCCGACGGTCAGGGGCTCCAGGACGAAGCTGTCGTCTTTGACTTCGGCGGTGAACCCGGCGCGGTCAAACGGAAAGCCGTGGTAGCGGAAGGGCGCGCCGGCCGTGCCCTCGATGTGGATCTGCTTGCGCGCCGGCGCCGGCGCCGGCGGCGTGTCGAACCGTCCCGTCAGCTTGACGGTCGGCGGCCGGTCGAAGGCAAAGGCCCCCAGGGTGTCGACCCCGGCCGGCCAGACCTTGATGATCGGGTCGGTGGCGAGGGTGGACGACAGGTCGAGGTCCAGCCGCCGCATCACGTCGGCCTCCTTGTCGTACCAGCGGGCGAAGGTGCCGCTGGCCGAGCCGGGCCCCTGGGACAGCGAAACCTCAAGGCCATCGTCGAAGCTCGGCCGCACCCACAGCCGGGTGAACAAATGATCGTAGGCCGCCCCATTGATGACGACCTGGGGCGCCTCGACCGCCAGGAAGAGGCGGGTTTCATGATCGGTCGGCCACTGGCCCTGCCAGTCGATGTTCGCCCGGGGGGGCAGGGTGGGGAAGCCGAAGTTCTTGAACAGGTTGGGCCACCACGGCTGGCCGGGAAACCACGGCGTGATCGCCAGCGGCTGCAGGCGCCCCTCCAGCAGAAACCGGTAGCGGAGCGTGGAGACGTCCATCGCATAGCTGCCGCGCGCGAAATTCTCGCCGAAGCGGGCATAGACATTCGAGGCGACCATCCTCCGTCCATCGAAATCGATCTGCCCCTGCACCGCGTCGATCATGAGGTGCTGCCAGGTATCGAGGCGGCGGGTGGCGAAACGGCCCCCGCCCCGCTGGAAGCGCCAGCCGGGCCCGAAGGTGGCTGCGCCGGCGAACGAAAGCGGCGTGCTGAAGTCCGCGAACTTCTTCAGGTCCACATGGACCTGTCGGCCGATGGCCGCGATCGCCGCCGGCGCGAGTTGCCCGTCCGCCTGCACCGCCGCCGTCTGCGCGGCCAGATCCAGGTCAGCCTGCACCGCGAGCGGCGCGTCGAAGGGCCGGCCGAGGAGCTCCAGGTGAAGCTTGGGCCAGGCCGCCGGGCCGAGCGTCATCGCCGGCACGCTCATCACCAGGTCCCGGACGCGCAGCTCCGCGGCGGACAGCTCCACTAGCTTGATGTCGCCCGGCCCCGGCGCCCGGCCGACCGGGCGCTCGGCGCGGACGCGCGCCTGCAACCCGCGGATCTCCAGGGCTGACCCCGGCAGCCGCACGGCCCCCGCCTGCACCGCCAGCTCGATCGGCGCGGCCGTGGTGCTTAGGAGCGGGAAAATGCTCTGGAGGCGGACGTTCGCAGCCTCCACCTCCACCGGCGCGGCCAGGTGCATGCCCGTCGCCCGGAGATTGGCGCTGACCACGGCGGCGTGGGTCTCCGATGGCTCGAAGGCCAGCTCCAGCACCGGGTGCTCGAGGATTCCCAGCTGGGCGACCAGGCCGGCGAACTGCCGGCTCGCGGGCCCGTAGTTCTGGGCGATGAACTGGGTGAGCGGGATCTTGACCTTCTGGCCCGCCTGCAGGCCGCTGAGGTGCACCAGACCGTGGGCGGAGACGGACATTTCCCCCAGCCGGAAATTCAGGCTCGCGACGTCGAGCTCCGCGCCCCGCGGCAGCAGGACGGCGTCGAGGCCGCTGATCAGGTCGTCCGCCTGCCCGGTCGGGGAAAACATCGCGGGCACGCGCAGGCTGGCATCGGTCAGGCGGATTTCCAGCGGCTCGAACCGCTGCAGCGAGAGGGCCCAGGGGTCGAGGCGGGCATAGACGGCCCGCGCGGTGACCAGCGGCTCGTCGAAGCCGGGCAGCGTGACCCGGACATCCTCGATCAGGACGCGGCCCGACGGATCGAAGCGGGTGCGGCCGAAGGTCGCATGCATGCCGGCCGCCGCGAGCCGGCGCTCGAGCGCGTGGATCACGAAGGGCGGCATCTCCAGCTGGTTGCTGCAGGCGATGTAGGCCTGCGCGGCCAGCAGGATCGAAAGGACCAGCCAGCTGGTCCAGAAGGCCAGCGTCAGGACCGCGCGGGCGATCCAGCGCCCCACGAAGCCGATATGACGGGATAACGCCATGCGCCGGTTACCGGGCGGCGACGGGCGGGGTGGCGGGGGCGGGCCCGGGATCGCGCGCGCCGTAGGTCAGGGTCCAGAGCGCGTCAAGGAGCGGCTGTTCGATGGCGAAGACCGCCTTGAACTCGATCGAGCCGGCGTACTGCTGCGACCCGGCGGTCCGCTCCGTGAACCACAGGGCGCTGGTGTGGGATTCGCCCCCGCCCGCTCCCGCCGGCAGGGTGTAGTCCATCTCCAGCCGGTAGCGCCAGCGCCGCGTTTCGCCGCGCTCATCCTTGATCGAGTCGGAGAATGCGTCCTGCAGGAAGCGCCGGGCGCGCAGGGTGCGCAGCTGGGCCTGCAGCTCGTGGAGCGCGGCTTCCGAGCCGGCGGGAGCGGGCGCGGCGCCGGGTGCCAGCCCGGTGTCCGCCCGCCAGGCCAAGACCGGCTTCTGCGTGAGCAGGTCGGTCAGGCGCAGGCCGGTGATCGCCGCTCCGGCGGGCAGGTCGCGCAGGAGCTTGTCGCGCCAGGCCAGCGGGGCCATGGGCGTCTCGTCCAGGATGTCCGGCGCGACGGCGTAGACCGAGGGGGCGTTGGCCACCCGGGCGAAGGCGCGGTCATCCCGCGGGGTGGGGACGCCGATCTGGAGGAGGAGCGAGGCGGTCGGGGTCGCGCCCGACGGCGCCACGCTCAGGGTGATTTCGCGCTCGGGCAGGTTGAAGCCCCAGGTTTCGAGGTCCGCCGCCTGGGGCGCGTCGCTCTGGAAGGCGACGGCGGTGAGGAGGGAGAGCTGGTTCAGCAGCGCCTGGACCGCCGCGAGGTCGGCGCGCTGGGGACCGGCGGCGCCATTGCGGCCGAGGACGATCTGCCAGCCGCCGCCCGCGGGGGCTTCGAGCCGCTGCAGCGTGATTTCGGGCTGCTTTTCGCTCGGCGAGGCCAGCGTGATCGCGGTCACCGCGGAGGGGTCGAAATCCAGCACATGGCGGTCGCGCAGCGCCTCCTGGGCGTTGCCGAGGGCGTCCATGAGCGTGGAGGGAATGACGACGGTAAAGAGGGCCGGCCGGTCCTCGAGCTGGGCGTAATATTCGCGGTCCTCGCCCTCGCGGGCGGGGGCCGCGGGCGCGCCGACGAAGAGGGTCTCATGCCGGCCATTGCCCTCGATCGCGACCCGGAGGGCCGGGGCGGCGGAGGGGAGCGGACCCGACGGCACGTCGGTGACGAAGCTCTTCACCCGCAGCGCGTCGAGGCCGTTGATCGCCAGCTCGGTGGCGTTCTTGTCGGCGCGGGCGTCGGGAATCGGCGCCTCGAACTGCCAGCGCTTGGAATCGCGCTCGTAGCGCAGGCGCACCCGTGGGCCCGGCGAGGAGGCGGACCCCGCCGTCGCCGGCGCGGTCGCCTGCAGGTTGAGCGAACTCGCCTCGAAGACCGGCACGGTCAGGATCGCGTCGGAGCGGAGCTGCTCGAGCGGCAGCGAGAGGCTGTCCACCAGCTCCCGGCGGACCACGTGGATCTGCTCCCCGTCGGGAGAAAGGAGATAGACGAGCTGCCCGCCGCTCTTGGCCGTGTCGCCGAAGCGCAGGACGGTGGTGATCGGCGCGCTGCCGGTGGTGTCGGCCCCGCCGGAGGTGAGGGTGACGACGAGGCGGGGGTGATCGAGCCCGTAGGTCGCGAGCGACAGGCCGTTTTTGATGACGTTGCGGACGCTGAAGCTTGTCTCGTGGTCAAGGAGCTGGAGGTCGTTCACGATCCGCGTCACGGCCTGGAAGTTGGCCGGCCACTCCAGGGGCTCGGTCAGGAACCACGAGTCGGCGCTCCGCCGCTCGAGGCGGAAGGCGTGCTCGACGGTGATCGAGCGGATATCCGAGGCCTCCGGCCCGAGCACCCGGCGCCGCACCTCCAGGGCGGCGCGCTCCGTCCGCCAATCGCGCTCGAAGTGAAAGATGAAGAAGAAGAGGGCGACGTTCAGGAACAGCAGAACGAGGGTGACTTTGGTGCGCATGGGAGGCGGGGGGCGGAAGTCCTTTTAGTGCCGGCGGGTCCAGTAGACCATGAGGCCGAGGAGGGCGGTGAGGCCGGGCAGGGCGAAGAGCAGCGTGTAGCGGAGGTTGTTCAGCTCGCGCTCGCTGAGCGAGAGTTCGAAGCGGTCGATCGGGTGCGGGGGGATGTTCAGCTGGCTGTAGCGGTCCACCGTCCAGTTGATGGCGCCCATCAGGATGTCGAGGACGCCCGCGTTGGCGAAGCGCACGTTGTCGATCAGGTCGCCGGTGCCGAAGACAACCAGCCGGCCGCGGGGCACGGTGAAGGCCAGGTTGTCGCGCACGGTGACCGGCTCGGAGGCGACCGCCAGGCTGAGGCGGTCGGGCGGATCCATGTCCGGCAGCGGGCGGATATCGATGCCGGGGTTGTAGACCGGCACGCCGCTGAAGCGATTGTTCACCTCGCCCCAGGCCGTGGTCGAGGTGGCCGCCAGGGTCCTCACCTCGAGGCCGCGGCCGGCCGCGCTGGCGGGATCGGGGCGCACCGTCCGCGCCGGCCCGATGCGCAGGGTGGGCCCGCGCTCGCTCAGGAGGCTCTGGGTGACCGGATGCGGCAGGAACTGGCGGATGATGAGGTCGCCGTCGCCGGTCACGCTTTCCGCGGCGTTGTCGTAGATCAGGTCGTTGTCCACCAGGACGCCCCAGTCGCCGAGGAGGCGCTCGAGCCCCACGCTCGAGGGCGACGGCCCGAGGAAGAGGATGAGCCGGCCCGCGCGCACGCGCAGGTACTGGCGCAGCAGTTCGGTCTCGAAGGCGGAATAGGGGCGGCGCGGTGCGACCGCGATCAGGACGGAGGCGTCCTCCGGGATCTGGTGGGCCGTCGCCAGCTCGAGGGTCTTCACGTCGAAGTTCCGCTGCCCGAGGTAATCCCGCGCCGCCGACAGCCCGGTGGTCGCATCCACGTCATCGGGGCGCATCTCGCCATGGCCGACCAGAAAGTAGATCCGCTTTCGGGCGGTGCTGGACACGTCGAGGATGGCGGAGGTCAGCGCCCGCTCGCCCTGGAACGCCGCCCGCTCCCCCTGCACCGCCCGATAGAGGTCGGCCGTCGTCAGCTTGAAGTGGTTATCGTTGCAGCGCAGCAGGATCGCCCCCGGCTCATCGATGCCGAGCTGCTCGGCCTCCTGGTGGCGCTGGTACACATCGAGGTATTCGACGGTCACCTTGCCCGGGCTGTCCTCGGTCGTGTAGCTGTATTCCCGCAGGAGGCCGCGGAGTTCGGGGGTGACCTCGGATTCCTCGGTGGCGACGTAGATGTGGACCGGGCTCGAGAGGTCCTTCAGGTAAGCCACCGTTTCCGGGGAGAGCGAGAACCGGCCGCCGCGCGTCAGGTCGTACCGCCAGGCGTGGTTGCCCGCGAGGTAGTTGAGGCCGCCGAAGAGCGCGAGGAAGAGCGCCGCCTGGAGGACGAGGTTCGCCAGGCGGATCCAGCGGACGGCACGGAAGCTTTCGAAGACGGCCATGGTCAGCTTTGCAACTGGCGGGCCTCGACGCTGAGGATGCTGAAGATCAGGGCCAGGACGGTGCCGCTGACGTAGAAGAGCACCTGGCGGGTGTCGATGACGCCGCGGGTGAAATCCTGGTAGTGCCGGAAGATCCACGCATAATCGACGGCGGCCTTGAGCGGGTGGAGCGCCTCGCGATCGAGGAGCGTGCTCTGCGCCAGGAAATTGTCGCCCCAGATCAGGCCCGAAAGGAGGAAGAGGCAGAAGCAGCCGGCGACCGCCTGATTGCGGGAGAGGGCGCTGGCGAGGACGCCGATCGCGACGAAGAGCAGGCCGGACACGGCGATAAAGACGTAGCCTCCGACGAGCGGGCCGGGATCGAGCAGGCGCGAGTCACCGGCGAACTCCTTCAGGATATAGAAGAAGCCGCCGGTCGCGGCCCAGAGCGTGACATAGAGGCCATAGGCCGCCCCGAACTTCCCCAGCACCACCTCGGGCGTCGTGACCGGCGTCGTGAGCAGGGTCTCCATGGTTCCGAGCCGCCGCTCCTCCGCCAGGCAGCGCATGGTGAGCAGGGGCACCATGAACAGCACCGGGAACCAGAACAGCTGGAAGAACATGATCGCCGGGGAGGCGTCCTGCGGGGTGTGGCTGTAGTTCTCCAGGATCCCCGTGAAGATGAAGCCCATCGTGGCGAGGAAGAAGAAGGCCGCGATGTAGGTGCTCGGCGTGACGAGCAGCATGCGGACCTCGTGGGAAAAGATCGTCCAAAAATGCTTCATTTTTTGTCCACGACGTCCCAGCTGCGGCGGGTGGCCGCGAGAAACACGTCTTCGAGGGTGGGGTGGGCGCGGCTCAGGGCGCGCACGCGGATGTTCGCCGCCAGCAGCGCGTGCAGGAGCGGCTCGCCCAGGTCCTCCTCCGCCGCGGTCGTCAGGGTCGCGACCCGGAAGCCGGCCGCATCCGGCTCCTCCTGGGCCGAGAGCTCCACCGCCGGCGAAAAGGCCGCCAGCAGCGGCGGCAGCTGGTCCGCGGGGCCCGCGTATTCCAGCACGTAGCGCGTGCGGCCGAGGATTTCCCGGCGGAGGTTGGCCGGCGAGCCCTGGGCCACGATCCGGCCCTGGTTGATGATGAGCACGCGGTCGCAGGTCATCTCGATCTCGGGCAGGATGTGGCTGGAGATGATCACGGTCATCCGGCCCCGCAGGCTCGCGATCAGGTCGCGGACGATGAGAATCTGGTGGGGGTCGAGGCCGATGGTGGGCTCGTCCATGATGATGACGGGCGGCTCGGCCAGGATCGCCTCGGCGATGCCGACCCGCTGGCGGTAGCCCTTGGAGAGCCGGCCGATGATCTTGTGCCGGATCCGCTTCAGGTCGCAGAGCTCAAGCACCTCGTCGATCCGGGGCCCCAGCTTGCGCCGCGGGATCTCCTTCAGCCGGCCGCGGAAATAAAGGTACTCGCTGACCCGCATGTCCTCGGGCAGGGGGTTGTTCTCGGGCATGTACCCGACGCGGCGCTTGACCTCGTCCGGCCGGGTCGTGACCGGGAAGCCGCAGACGCTGACGCTGCCCGAGGTGGCCGGCAGGAAGCCGGTCAGGATCCGCATGGTGGTCGACTTCCCGGCCCCGTTCGGACCCAGCAGCCCCAGGATCTCGCCCCGGGACACCGTAAAGCTCAGGTCGTTGACCGCGGTCACCCCCGCGTAGCTTTTGACGAGGTGCGAGACGGCGATGGCGGTCGGTTCGGGTTCGGACATTTGGGACGGATGAGCGGCGACACTACCCTGCGGAAAAATCGCCGGATGACCAATCCGTAATGCCGGCTACTTCTCCAATGAGACCTCGCCCGCCCGGAAACGTTGCGTGCGGCCGTGCGCATCGCGCAGGAGCAGGGCCCCCTCGTCGTCGATCCCCGTGACCGTCCCGGCGTGGCGGCGCCCGCCCTCGAGGACCACGGCTTCCCGCCCCCGCAGCACGTCGTAGCGGTGCCAGAGCTCGGCGAAGGTCCGCAGGTGGCCGCCCTCGGCGAACCGCTCGTAGGCCAGCAGCACCCGGCCCACGATCGCCGCGGTGAACCGGTTGAGGTCAAGCGGAGCCCCGGCCAGGTCCGCCAGGGCCACCGCCCGCTTTTCGAGGTCGCCGGGAAAGCCGGCGCTGCCCCCGTTGATGTTCAGGCCCAGGCCGAAGACCAGGTCCCGGATCTGGTCGGCGTCGACCCGGGCTTCGGTCAGCATGCCGCCCGCCTTGCGTCCGTCGAAGACGATGTCGTTGGGCCATTTCACGCCCGGGTTCAGCCGGGTGAAATTGGCGATCAGCTCGCAGAGATTGACCCCCATCCACAGCGTGAAGGTCTGCATCCGGTCCGGCGCGACCCGCGGCCGGAAGGCGAAGCTCGCGTAGAGGTTGCCCGTGTCGCCGCTATGCCAGGTCCGTCCGAACCGGCCCCGTCCGCGGGTTTGCCGGCGGGCCAGGACGGCGAAGGGCGCCGGACGGCCGGCGCCGAGCTGCCGCGCGGCCTCGTCGTTCGTGCTGTCGATCTCGTCGAGCACGACCAGGCTGAAGCCCTTGGGGCGCACCTTCAGCTGCAGATCGATCAGCCCGGGGTGCAGGGTCGGCGGGGTCTGCTTGAGTCGATAGCCCTTCGCGCGCTGGGCGGCGAAGACGAAGCCCTGGGCCCGGAGCTTTTTCATGTGGCCCCAGACGGCCACGCGGCTGACCTTCAGTTTCGCCGCCAGGTCGGCCCCGGAGATCCAGCCCGACTCCGCGGCCAGGAATTCGCGCAGGATGATGTGCTCGGGCGTGGGCATGGCGTGGCCGACCATCTCAGAATTGAAATGGCCGGGTTTCAATGCTGGGCTGCACGCATGTCGCCTGATGAATTCCGCCGCTCGGCCGCCGCCAGCTCCGAAGGGCTGCCGCCCGACCTTCGGCCGGCGCTGGCCGCCCTCTGGCATGATGCCCGGGGCGACTGGGACCGGGCGCATGCCTCCGCGCAGGAGGCCGCCGCTCCGGACGGCGACTGGGTGCATGCCTACCTTCATCGCAAGGAGGGCGACGTCGGCAACGCCGGTTACTGGTACCGGCGCGCCGGCCGGCCGGTGGCCACCGGATCGCTCGACGCCGAATGGACCGCGATCGCCGGGGCGCTGCTGGCCCGCGGCTAGCCCGGATATTTCATGAACACGGGATGAAGCCGGCCAAAATACTGGATTTGAGAAATCCGAAGCCGAGCGAAGATGGGCTTTCAGCCCTTCGAGCGAGGATGAGGGTTTTTCTGGCCGGTAGTTTGGCCAGATTCGCCCGTGCTTCGTGCATTATCCGGGCTAGCGCGGGGTCGAGGCGTCCGGCCGGCTGGTCGGGATGCTGTCCGACCAGTCCTGATGGCGCATGTAGGTGTCGTTCGACTGGGCCTTGATGAAGTCGCTTTCGGCCTTGTCGCCGCCCACGGCGGACAGCGAGGCATCCGACTTCAGGCTCGAGAGGTTGCTCGCGCGCTCCGCGTCGGCGTACTGCTGGTCGGCGTAGCTCTGAAAGAGGAGGCGGGCGCCGCCGGCGACGTACGGATTGGCGCCGTTGAGATCCATCACATAAGCCTTCATCGCGGCGTCCTTCTTGCCCTGCTCGGTCAGGACATCCTTGTCGGTGAAGATCTGCGGGCGGCGGTCGCGCACCACGTATTTGGGCAGCCGCACGATCCCGTTTTTCGGCTTGTCGGCCTCCGCGGCCTCGGCCGGCGGCGCCACCGGCTTCGGCGGGTTGTATTTCGGCATGCTTTCGACCAGGGCGCTCGACAATTCGGACGACTGGATCCGGCGGGTGTCGCCGTGGTCGTCATCGGCCGGCGGCAGGTGGATGGCCGGCGGCGGCTCGACCGCGGCGGAAGGGGTGAAGACCGGCGAGGTCTTTGCATCGGCGGCCGGGCCCGCCGCCGTTGCCGGGGCGTCCGTCTGGGCCATGGCGGCGGTGGCGGCCAGGCCGACCAGGAGGCTCAGGAGGAATGGGGAGGGTGGGCGGGGCATACGTTCCTTCTTGGAACCTAGGAGGGGGGCGGGGTTCCCTGCAATCCCGGAGCGATGGGGCCTAAGGCCCGCTCCGCGCCCAGGAACAACCTAGGGGAATGTCACACCTAGGCGCGCACCTGGCCGTCACCGACGATCAGGAACTTATGGATGCAGAGCTCCGGCAGGCCCATCGGGCCGCGGGCATGCAGGCGGTCGGTGCTGATGCCGATCTCCGCGCCATAGCCGAATTCGAAGCCGTCGTGGAAGCGCGTGCTTGCGTTCCAGAAGACGGCGGCGCTGTCGACGCCCGCCTGGAAACGGCGGGCCGCCGCGGCGTCGCCGGTGACGATGGCGTCGCTGTGACCCGAACCGTCGCGGTTGATGACGCCAATCGCCGACTCGAGGGAATCGATCACGCGGACCGCCAGGGTCAGCTCGAGGAACTCCGTGGTGAAGTCCTTCGGCACCGCCGCCTGGTGCGCGACCTTCGCCCGCGCGAGGATGGCCGCGCTGGCATCGTCGCACCGCAGCTGCACGCCCTGGGCGGTCAGGGCGCGGGCGAGCGGCGGCAGCATCCGCTCCGCGACCGCGGCGTGGATCAGCAGCTGCTCGGCCGCGTTGCACACCCCCGGCCGGGAAACCTTGGCGTCCAGGAGGATGCGCTCGGCCATGCCGGCGTCGGCCGCCTGGTCGACGTAGACGAAGCAGACGCCGGTGTAGTGCTTGATCACGGGGATCGTGCTGTTTTCCGCCACGAAGCGGATCAGGCCCTCGCCGCCCCGCGGGATGATGCAGTGGACATAGGCATTGAGCTTCATCAGCTCGAGCAGCGCCGCGCGATCCGTCGTCGGGATAAACTGCACCGCGTCGATCGGGAGGCCCGCGCCGGCGATGGCCGCGCGGACGAGGTCGGCCAGCACCTGGTTGGTGTGGAAGATTTCCTTGCCGCCGCGCAGGATGGCCGCGTTGCCCGCCTTCAGGCAGAGGATGGCGCAGTCAATCGTCACGTTCGGCCGCGCCTCGTAGATGATGCCGATGACGCCGATCGGGACGCGGACCTTCTGGAAACGCAGGCCGTTCGGGCGGGTGTATTCCTCGAGAATCTTGCCGACGGGATCCGGCAGCGCCGCGACCTCGCGGACCGAGGCGGCGAGCTTCCGCAGCCGCGGGAGGTCCAGCGTCAGCCGGTCGACCTGCGCGGGGGCCAGGCCGTTGGCGGCGGCCTGGCTCAGATCCTGGCGGTTGGCGGCCAGGATCGTCTCGGCCGAGCCCAGGATGGCGTCGGCCAGCCGAAGCAGGGCGTCGTTCTTCGCCGCCGTCGGCGCGTTCGCCAGCACCAGCGACGCCGCGCGGGCGCGGCGGCCGAGATCGGTGACGAGGGTGGCGAAATCTACGGACATAACGTGATAATAAAGCAGACCTTAGCCCGGAAATCCAGCCATGGGAGCGGGCAGGGTCCTAATTCGGAATCTGGCGGGCCAGGCGGCTTTTTCGGACCGAACACCTCGCCGCGCGGCGGTTCAGAACCGGGTGATCTTCTGCAATTCCCGGTAACGGGCGTCGATGGTCTTCCGGCCGGCATTGGAGAGCCGGTCGACGCTGAAGCTCTCGACCGTGAGGCTCGAAACGGCGGTGGCATAGGCGACCGCCTGCTTCAGGGCGGAGAAGTCCGTCCGGTTGACCGAGGCCAGGTAGCCGATCATCGCGCCGGCATAGCTGTCGCCGGCGCCCGTGGGGTCGACGAACTTCGTGACCGGGTAGGCTGAGATCGCAAAGTAGCCGTCGGCGTGGAAGAGCAGCGACCCGTGGCCGCCCTTTTTGATCACCACGATGCGCGGGCCCATCCTCCGGAGGTGACGGCCGGCCAGGACCGGATTGCGCTCGCCGGTGAGGAGGAGGGACTCCTCCTCGTTGATGACGAAGCAGTCGATCCGCTGCAGGAGCCGGTCGAGCTCGGGCTTGGTGGTGTGAATCCAGAGGTCGAAGGTGTCGGCGAGGATGAACGGCTTCCGCTTGGTGGCGAGCTGGTCGATGACGTGGTTCTGCAGGGAGGGCTGGATCGCGCCCAGCATGACATAGGGCGTGTCGCGGTAGTGCGCCGGCAGGTCGGGCGAGAACTTCTCGAAGACATTCAGCTGGATCTCGAGCGTGTCGCGGCCGGCGAAGTGCTCCTTGTAGCGGCCCGACCAGTAGAAGGTCTTGCCCTCCGGATCGGTCTGCAGGCCCGCCAGGTCGATCTTGTGCTTCAGATAGCGGCGGCGGTAGGCGGCCGGAAAGTCCCGGCCGACGATCCCGACCAGCCGGGTGGGGGCGAAATAGCTCGCGGCGATCGAGGCATAGGTGGCGGCGCCCCCCAGGATCTTGTCGCTTTGCGCAAAAGGCGTGGCCACGCGGTCGATGGCAACGGAACCGATAATCAGGGCGGGTTTGGCGGTGGGCATGCGGGAAAAGGGGAGATTCAGGTGGTCACGGTCAGGCTGGTCGCCAGGAGCGGCTCATCGTTGATCTCGATCAGAAGGGCGTACTCGGCCGGCGCGGGAAAGGTGAAATTGCGGATTTCGTTGATCAGATTGATCCGATGGAGGGGGCTCTGCGACGAAAAGTCGCGCTCGATCAACGGCTGCATCTGCCGGGGATCGACCCCCATCGATATCCGCATCTTGTGGTCGCCCAGGGCGCAGTCGCTCAGGGTCAGGAACCAGACCATCAGCGGGTGGGTGACGGGGAAATGCTGCGCCTGGATGTTCGAGAAGACGCCCAGCAGGGTGTGCTTCCCCGTGCCGGGGTCGATATGGACCCCGTCGCAGGTAATCCAGGTCAGCAGCTGCGGCTTGGAATGCACAGCCGGCCAGTTGGGCGGCGGGCGGCAGGCGGCGCAATGCATTTTCTGGCCCGGCCCATGCTGAAACCGGCCATGGTCCTGAAGCTCCGCGCCTGCCTCGTTCTCTCCCTTCTCGCCGCCCTCGGCATCGCGAGCCGGGGCGCTCCGCTCCCCATCAAGGTGGTCGTGGTCACCACCTTCGAGGAGGAGACGGGCCCGCAGGCGAGCGGGGTCAGCCCCGGCGAGGGGCGGGCCTGGATCCGGGGCCTGCATCTTGACCATGTCGTGCCGCTGCCGGCGGGATTCCACCCGGTGCGCCTGGATGACCACGGCGTGCTCGAAATCATGACCGGCATGGCGACGGCGCGCGCCACGGCCTCGATCATGGCGCTCGGTCTGGATCCGCGCTTTGACCTGAGCAGGGCCTATTGGCTGCTGGCCGGCATCGCCGGCGTGGATCCGCAGCGCGCCTCGCTGGCCAGCGCGGCCTGGGCCGAATGGGTCGTCGACGGCGACATCACGAGTTTCGTCGATCCCCGGGAGATTCCCGCGAACTGGCCTGACGGCCGCATTCCCTGGGACGCCGCCTCGCCCTTTGATCCGCCTGGGGCCGACATCGGGCAGCTCTATCACCTCAACCCGCGGCTCGTCCACTGGGCTTTCGAACTGACGCGGCACACGCCTATTCCCGATTCCGAGGGCATGCGCCGCTACCGCGCCCGTTTCACCGGCTTCCCGGCCGCGCAGCGGCCGCCCTTTGTCCTGATGGGCGACAACCTGGCCTCGGCGACCTATTGGCAGGGGACCCTCGCGGCCCAGGCGGCGCGGCGCTGGGTGGCGCTCTACACCAGGAACCAGGGCACTTTCACCACCACCTCGTGCGAGGACGCCGGCTTCATGCAGGCGCTGACCTTCCTGGGCCGGGCCGGGCGGGTGGACCTGCAGCGCGTCATGATTCTGCGGACGGTGAGCGACTATTGCGCGCCGCCGCCCGGCATGAGCTCGGTCGAGAGCCTGCAATACGGCCCCGGCAAGGCCTATCTGGCCATGCGCGAGTCGTTCCAGTCCGCCTATCTCGTCGGGAGCGTCGTGGTCCGTGAGCTGGCCGACCACTGGGACCGCTACCGGGACGCGGCGCCTTAGGGCTCAGGCACCGGCTGCGGCGTCGCGCCCGAGGGCGACGATCGCGGCCGCCAGGCTCCTGGCCCCCTGCTCGAGCCAGCGCTCGCCCTTCGCCGCCGTGGCGGCGGGGGCGTCCCCCATGATGCCGGAGACGGACAAATCGCGCGTGCACCAGGCCACCGTGACCGGCGCGACGGTGGGCCGCAGTTCCCCGGGATCGGAGAGGGCGGCCGGGTATTCGCAGGCGGCCTTGGTCATGTCCACCAGCTGCGGGGCCGCGGCCAGGAGCCAGGAGGTTTCAACCTCCCCGGCGTGGATCCCGAAGGCCGCCTCCTGGGCGGAGATGCCATAGTCGATCTTCATCGAGAGCACGTCGGCCCGCAGGCCGTAGCGGGCGCGGATCTCGCGCAGGGTGGTGACAATGACGGCAATGTTGCCGCCGTGGGTGTTGACGATCGCAAGGTGCTTGAAGCCCCATGAGGCCAGCTGGGCCGCCTGCGCGAGGAGCAGGGCCCGCAGCGTTTCCTTCGTGATCATCAGGGTGCCCGGAAAGCCCGTGTGCTCATTGCTCTTGCCGATGGTGATCGGCGGGCTGACGTAGCAGGCCGCCCCTGGCGGGAGCAGCGGCAGCGCCCGCGTCAGCCAGACCTGGCCCATCAGGGCGTCGACCGCCACCGGCAGGTGGGGGCCATGCTGCTCGATGGCGCCCACGGTCAGGATGACGGGGGCCCGGGCCTTGTCCGGCAGCGCGGCGATCTGGCGGGCGGTCAGGGCCGGCAGGTAGCGGTCGCGATAGGAGGGAAAGTTCATCGCCATTCGATCTGGCCGGCATGGGCCAACGGCGCCCGCGCGCCGATTTCCCCCAGGAGCGAGGCCAATTTCCGCGCGGCGGCCGCGACGATGCCCGGCGCCTCGGCGGCGGCGGCCTTCGGCTCAACCGCGGCGCCGGCCAAAACGGTCACCGGCTCCTCGCCCCAGCCGGGGGCGGCGCCCGCGGGACCCGCGGCCTCGGGCGCCCGGCCGGTGAGCCCGGTCAGAAGCGTCTGGACCCGGCGGCGGTCCCGGCTGCGCTGCGGGTGAAAATCCAGGCCCAGGGCGGCGAGCTGGAGCGTGAAAAGGTGCAGACCGCGCCCGATCCGCAGGTCGCGGGCGGCGGCGGCGCAGAGCTCCTCGTTCCAGGGGCTCGCGTTCAGGAGCACGATGCGGCGGAAACCGGCCGCGCTGATCGAGGCCACGACTTCGGCGATCAGCGCATGGGCCACGGCCTGATCGACCGCGAAGGCGCAGCCGGGATCGGGGCCGGCCACAAAGCGCAACGGCGGCGTGACCAGCAGCCTGCGGTCGAGCGGCCGGAGGCGCGAGGCCTCGGCCAGGATCGGCATGAGCACCGTCTCCTCGGCGTCGAGCGCGTGGCCGAGTCCCCAATCCGCGAGGCCGGCCAGGGGGATGACGACCACCACCTGCTCGCGGTCGGGCCACGAGCCCAGGGTGGGGGACGAGAACCAGGGCCAGAAGGTGGCGTTATCCGCCACGCACAGGGGCGGGGTGCCCAGGCTCATGGCGCCAGCTCGCCGTCCGGCAGGCAGAGGAAGATCAGGCTGATCCCCATCATCGTGAACATGCGGAAAGCGGCGTCCTGGCCATTCCAGATGCGCGATTGCCACATGAGGAACCATTCGCCGCCCACGCTGATGAAGGCGAGGTACCACTGCGTGAGGCTCAGCGAGAACCCGACGACCGCCAGGGTCTTGGCCCGCCGCCAGCCCTGGGCGTCGCCGGCCCGCGCGCGCCACAGCTGAATGACGCCGAGGCCGAGAAGGACGGCGGCGGCCGCCTCCCAGCTGATGAGCGTGGCGTAAAAGGCCTTGTGCAGGATCGGGCTCGTGATCGCCCGCCACATGCCGGTGTTGCCGGGAAAGGTCGTGTCCATGCTGAGGACATGCCGCACAAACTGGTAATTCGAGTTCGAATCGAACGTGTTGTTGAACACGACCATCAGCAGGAAGAAGCAGGAGTTCGCCACCACGAGGATTTTGCAGAGGCGGATCGGCATAAGGTGGCGGAAGTTGAGCAGGAAGGGGGCCAGCCTTAGCCGGCGAGTTCGGCGTAATCCGGCGCACGGGTGGACTGCACGGTCTCGCCGTCGATGCGCTGGCGGGCGCCGCCCGGCCGGCTCAGCAGCTCATTGAAGGACTGGGCCCCGAGCTGGACCAGATGCGCCGGCGCCCCGGGGCCGATCCGGCCGAATTCCGCCCGTCCGACCAGGGCGGCGGCGGTGCTCGTCACCACGCAGGGCGAGGTGGCCAGCTGGGCGTCGAGATGCGCGATCCGGACGCTCTGGACGTAGACTTCGACGGCATCGTAGTCCCCGAATGCGAAGAAGGCGTCGCGCACGTTGTCGCTCGCGCAGGCCACCGGGACGCCCGCTGCGAGCAGGTCGCGGACAAGGGTGATGCCCCGCCACTGCGGTGTGAGCGGGAAGCCCGCCGGCCGGCGGTCCTGCAGGTAGAGATTGCAGAGCGGCAGCGAGATCACCCCGACCCGCGCGGCCTTGAGCAGGTCGATCGTCGAGCGCTGGCGCTCCGGCGTCTGCCGGGCGAGGCTGCAGGCGTGGCCGCAGATCACGGGGTACGGGAAGGAGGTGCGCAGCGCCGCCTCCGCCACCGTCCGCATCACCTCGGCCTCGGGATTGCCGTTTTCATCGACATGGAGGTCCAGCCCGACCCGGCGCTCGCGCGCGACCGCGAGCAGGCGCTCGACCTGGCGGGGCAGGTCGGCCGACATGACCAGGAAGCCGCCGAGGGCGGACGCCCCGTAGCGCAGGGCAAGGTCGGCCATCGCCTCGCCGCCGGCGCCGGCGTAGTCGTCCCCGCGGCAGAGGGGCACGGTCTGGAGCTCGATCCGCCCCCGCCAGCGCACGCGCAATTCCGCCATCGCCGCGTGGCTCGTCTCGCCCCACGATCCGGCCGTGTCGACATGCGTGCGGAGGATGCGGGTGCCGTGCGCCCAGGCGCAGCGCAGCGCGAATTCGGCCCGGCGGATCAGGTCCGCATGGGTCCAGTGCGCGCGGTCGCGCGCGAGCGTTTCCAGCGCCTCCGCAAAGGTGCCGCTCCGGTTGGGCGCCCGGAACCAGGTGTGCGTCTTGTCGAGATGGACGTGGGCGTCGATGAAGCCGGGGAAGACCAGGGCGCCGGCGGCATCGTGGACGGCGGACCCCGCCGGCTCCGGAGCGGCCGGGGCCGCCCGCTCCACCCCGGCGATCTCGGCGCCGTCGATCCGCACGTCGCAGAGCACCGTCGGCTCGAGCGGGTCGGCCCCGGCGGCGAGGCCGGCGGGCAGAAGCGCGGCGGGAACCCGGGCGCGGCGGACGAGGAGCATGCTTCAAGCGGTTAGCAAGTCTGGCGCCAGCGACGAGAGCAAAACGCCGGTGGCAGACAACCTGCTCCCGCTTGGAATCCCATGACCCTCGTGACCGAATCCCTGCTGTCGGAACTGCGTGCGCTCCTCGGACCGGCCCAGGTGATCTGCGCCGGCGACGCCCTGGAGACGCTCTCCAAGGATTTCTACTGGTATTCGCCCGTCCTGCGCCGGCAGCTGGAGGACAAGCGCGCCGAAGCCATTATCCGCCCGGCCACGGTGGAGGAGACGCGGCAGGCGGTGGCCGCCTGCTGCCGCGCGCGGGTGCCGGTCGTGCCGCGCGGGGCGGGCACGGGCAACTACGGCCAGTGCATCCCGCTCTACGGCGGCGTGGTCATCGACCTTTCGCGGCTGGACCGGATCCTCTCGCTGGACGATGGCGTCGCGCGGGTCGAGCCGGGCGTCCGGCTGGGCGCCATCGAGACCGCGGCCCGGGCGATCGGCTGGGAGCTGCGCTGCATGCCCTCGACCTGGGTCAAATGCACCGTGGGGGGCTTTCTGTGCGGGGGCTCCGGCGGGATCGGGTCCATCACCTGGGGCGGCACCAATTCCCCGGGCAACGTCAAGGCGGTGACGCTGCTGACCTGCGAGGAGTCGCCGCGGCTGATCCGACTCGAGGAGCAGGACTGCCTGCGGGCCCTGCACACCTACGGCACGACGGGCCTCATGGTCGAGGTGGAGCTGCGGCTCGCCCCCAAGGTCGACTACGAGCAGCTCATCTTCAGCGGCGGGAACTGGGACCGGCTGCTCGACTGGACGGATGCGGCGGCCCGCCACGGGACCTGGCGGAAGCGGCTCGTCACCCAGTTCGAATGGCCGATCCCCTCGTTCTTCAAGCCGCTGCGGAAATACCTGCCGGCCAACGAGCACAGCACGTTTCTGCTGCTTGACCGCGCGCAGGCGGACGAGGCGGCCGCCTCCGCCGTGGCGGCGGGCCTGGCCGTCGTCTTCCGCCAGCCGCTGCCCGACCCGCCCAAGCCGCCCTTCATCACCGACTACACCTGGAATCACACCACGCTGTGGGCGATCAAGAGCGACCCGGCCTACACCTACCTCCAATCCGGCTTCGGCCAGAACTTCCGGGAGCAGTTTGCCGAGCTGCGCCGCCGGTTTCCCGGCGAGATCCTCTTCCACCTCGAATGGACGGCGGGGAATGCCAAGATGCTGCGCGGCCACGCCGCCGCCCTGAACCCGGACGCGGTGGTGGTCGGCGGCATCCCGCTCGTTTGCTTCCGCTCCGAGGAACGGCTCCGGGAAATCCTGCAGTGCTGCGCGGACATCGGCGTCTTCATCGCCAACCCGCACACCTGCTTCCTGGAGGAAGGCGGGCGCCATCCGAATATCGCCGACAAGCGGGCCCTGAAGGACGAGGTGGACCCGGCCGGGCTGCTCAATCCCGGCAAGATGAAGACCTACGCGCACAATCCCTTCGGCGCGCCCGCAAATGCCTGACCGCTATACGGTCATTTCATGGCCGTTACCTCGATCTCCACGATGCATTCCCGCTTCGCCAGGCCCTTCACCTCGATGAGGGTGCTGGCCGGCTTCGCGTTGGCGAAGTAGCGGTTGCGGACGGCCGAGAAGCGCGGGAAATCGTCCATGTTGGTCAGGTACGTCTGCGCGCGGACGACGTCGTCGAAGCCCATTCCCGCCTCGGCCAGGATGGCGCCGATGAGCTGGAAAATGAACTCGGTCTGGACGGCGACATCGCCGGCACCGACCGCGTGGCCATCGGCGTCGACCGCCAGCTGGCCGGTGACAAAGAGCAGCGTGGCGCCGGGGAGCGCCACCTTGATCGCGGGCGTGTAGTGGCCGCGGGGTGCGGGATGACCGGCGGGGTGAACGAAGTTTTTTTCCATGGGGGACGGGGTTTCGGACCCAGGGGGGAACAAGCAGGGAAGGGGCCAACTGGCGCGACCCTTGCTTAAGGGGGGAAGAATGGCGAAGCGATCCCGGACTTCCTGGCGACACCTCCTTCCGTGGCTCGTGGTCGGGGTCGCCGCCGGCTGCGCGAAGCCGGCCGCGACTCCGGATGCGGACGGCCACACGCGGGTGCGCGTCTCGCTGCAGACCGACTGGTTCGCCCAGCCGGAGCACGGCGGGTTCTACGAGGCGCTGGTCAAGGGCTACTACCGCGACGCCGGGCTTGACGTGGAGATTCGGCAGGGGGCGCCCGCGACCATCCCGGGCCAGCTGGTGGCCACCGGCCAGGCTGATTTCGCGATCGGAAGCAGCAACGATGTCGTCGTCGGCGCCGGTCGCGGCATCCCGCTCGTCATGGTCGGGGCCTTCATGGAGCGGGATCCGCAGGCGCTGATGTACCACGCCGAAAGCGGCATCCGCAGCTTCAAGGATCTGGACGGGCGGAAGATCATGGCCGTCCCCGGCACGCCCTTCATCGACGTGATCGAGAAGATCTACGGCATCCGAATGTCGGTCATCCCGACCGACTTCGGGATGGGGCGTTTTCTCGGCGACAAGAATTTCGTCCAGCAGTGCTTCGTGACCAACGAGCCGTACTACGTGCGGATGCATGGCGCCGATGCGCGGGTGCTGCTCGTTTCGGACAGCGGCTTTTCCCCCTATCGCGTCTTCTTCACCCGCCGCAGCTTCATCGCCGAGCATCCCGACATCGTCCGGGCCTTCACCGCCGCGTCCATCCGGGGCTGGCGCGACTACGTTGGCGGGGACCAGGCGGCCGCCAACGCGCTCATCGCCTCGCTCAACCCCAAGATGGATCCCACCTTCATGAACTTCAGCGTTCAGGCCATGCGGGACTACCACCTGATCGGCGGCGATCCGGCCGCCGGCGATGCGCCGGGCCGGCTTGACCGCGAACGCCTGGGCACGCTCATCAAGCAGCTGACGGCGATCGGGCTGCTGGAGCATCCGCTTGCGGTCGACGATGTCCTGGACGACCGGTTTATTCCCGCCGAACCCGCGCCCGCGCCCCGTCCCTAGCCCGGGCAATGTATTCAAAAATGCCCGCCATGGCATGCTTGATGCTCCCCGCCTCCTTTAGACCTAATACCAATGAAATACGACACCTCCCTCCTCGGCCGACTGGCCGGGATCATAGCCTTCGGCGCCTGCCTCAGCGTCCCGGCCGTGGCCCAAAGCACCACGACCACGACCACCACCACCACCACTACGACCGCGACCACGACTGACGCCACCGGTCCGGTCACGACGATGGCGAAGTACACGGTCAGTGACGTGCCGGTCAACGAGCAGGTGCTTCCCACCGTTCGCCCGATCGGCGACGTCATGGGCGACGCCACCAGCATCATGGACACGCCGCGTTCCGTGACCTCGATCAACGAGGCCTGGATGAAGGACCGGATGGTCAAGAACGCGATGGACTTTGGCCAGTTCTCGGCCGGCGTCTATTCCGCGGCCCAATACGGCATTCCCGCCGTGCCGTTCATCCGCGGCGACCTGGCCCAGATGTACGTCAACGGCCAGATCATCCCCTTCACCCGCAACAGCACACCGCCCAGCTTCAACGGCGTCCAGGCGATCGACATCGTCAAGGGACCGGGCTCGGCGGTCTATGGTCCGCAGGGCGAGGGCGCCGGCGGCTACGTCGACTTCGTGATGAAGCAGCCGTACTTCGACCGCTTCCACGCCGACACCGACCTCACCCTCGGCTACTGGACCAGCGGCCATTCCTATTCCAATCCTGAAGCCACGATCGATTTTGGCGGCCCCCTGAGCGACAAGCTGGCCTACCGGGTCAGCTATCTCAGCCGCTACGGCGACGGCTACTACATCAATGACAAGGACCAGACGCAGGACGGTTACGTCGCTCTGACCTACCTGGCCACCAAGCAGCTCAAGCTGGAGTGGTGGGCGCAGGAGTTCTCTGACCGGACCAACGAAATCTCCGGCGTGAACCGCGTGACGCAGGCCTTCATCGATCACGGCCTCTACGTCGCCGGCCCGGCCAGCCCGGTCACCAGCGGCCCCAACGCCTTCTTCGGATTCGACATCACCGCCCCGGTCTCCCCCAAGGGCCCCTTTACCGGCTTCGGCTCGTTCACCGACGGCTCGTTCGCCACGGTCAACCCCGCCACCGCCCACACGGTCCACCTCCCGGACTATCTCGAGCTGATCGGGCCCGGGGACACCGCGCGGTCGAAGCTCTTCCAGACCCAGCTGAAGGCGACCGACGATATCTCCGACACCTCGTCGCTGGTCAACCACACCTACTTCGCGCTCGGTCAGTCCAACAAGCGCGAGACCTACGGCTATGACGAGTACGTGCCGCGCCAGGAGTCCTTCCAGGACCGCCTTGAGCTCCACGAGCTGCTCGAGACGGGCGCGGTTTCGAACAGCATCATCACCGGCCTGGATTACCGCTACCAGGAGCTGATCTCCTACCAGGACTTCACCACCGAGCCCTTCAGCTTCTACGACCTGACCCAGCCGCTCTCAAAGATCCAGTACCCGGGCTATGCCCTGGAGGGGAACACCTTCGGTGGCGGCGTCCAGGTCGCCGGTGCGCCCTCTTACAGCGCCAACGCCAGCAGCCCCTCGACGGGCAGCAGCAGCGGCAACCAGTACTCGCATATCTACGACACGGCCGCGTTCATCCAGGACACGATCAAGGTCGGCCCGAAGTTCTCGCTGGTCCCCGGCTATCGCATCGACCGGATGGATGCCGACACGGCCAGCCCGGCGGTGGTGCAGACCGCGGTCGAGAGCGACTTCACGGTCTTCCCGCTGACGACCCCGATCTTCATCCCGAAGGGCGCCTCCAGCCCGATCAACGTGACTGACTTCGCCGGCACCCACCCGAGCTACGTGGGCTACCACGTCAAGGACACGAAGTACGACCAGTCGTACTTCCTCAGCCTGGTCTATCACCCGATCGAATCGACCACGCTGTACGTGACCTACGACCACGTCGACTCGATCCTGGGCTCGGCCAACTTCGGCGGCCTGAATGTCAGCGGCGAAAGCGGCAACTTCAAGACCTCGCTCGACAACGCGCTGACGACCACCAGCACGCTATACGAGGCCGGCTTCAAGCAGAGCCTGGCGAACAACACGTTCTACTTCAGCGCGGCGCTCTTCCAGCAGATCAAGCTGGGCGCCGAGCTGACCGGCGCGACGTTCCCGATCAAGGACAACGGCTTCGAGGTGGAGTCGGTCTACCAGCCGAGCAAGAGCTGGACCTTCAACGCCAACTTCACCTTCCAGGATGCGACGGCCTTCGGGGACAGCTTCTACCAGCAGACGGGGAACTACCTGGATAACTTCGCGACCACGACGATCGTTGATGGCCAGCACGGCACGGGCGTCGGCGGCCCGAACTTCACCTCGTACCATCCCCCGACCGGCCGCGTCCGCGCTCCCGGCATCCCGCAGGTGCAGGCGAACGCCTTTGTGGTGTACCATTCGCCGACCGGCGTCAGCGTGGGCGTGGGCCCCCAGATCATCGGCCGCCAGTACGCCAACTCGCAGGACACCCTCCACATCCCCGGCGAGATGGAGCTCGATGGCTATGTCGCCTACGCGGTGAAGAGCTGGGAAGTGCGCGTCAACGTGACCAACCTCACGAACGCGCGCCTCCTGGATCCGATCGACGTCAGCTTCGCGGGCAACGACACGATCTTCGTGCGGAAGCCGATCTCGGCCTCCGTCACGTTCCGCTATCACTTCTGATCCCGGCCGCCGGACCGGGCGCAAGGGGCGGGGCCGGTGGCCCCGCCCCTTTTTCGCGCCCGCTCAGGGCGCCTCGGCCGTGATGAAGGCGATCAGCTCGTCCAGCTGCGCGTCGGTGTAGTGCGGATGCGCCTCCATCTTGGCCGTGGCGACGAGGGCCTGCGGGTGTCGCACGTAGGCGCGGAAAAACTCCGGGTTGGCCGCCGCCAGCGCCGCGAGGGTGGGGAACGCCTGGCCGCTCTTGGTCCCCCCGAAGGTCGCGCCCGGCCCGGCATGGCAGCTGGCGCAGGAGTTGATCCAGATCTCGCGGCCGGCGGCGGCCCGGGCGGAGAGGTTCCGCCAGCGGCCGGTGTAGGCGTCGTGGAAGGCCTCCGCTGACCGGCCCACGATCAGGGCCACGACGCCCCAGGGCTTCTTGTGGTTCACGTCGAGGTAGGCCGCCACCGCCGGGACCACGCCGGGCGAGACGGTGATCGCGTAGGGGCCCGGGTTGAACTTCAGGCCGGCCGGCGGCCAGCGGTCCGGCCCCTGGCCGTTGATCTCGAGGACCAGGAAGGGGCGGTACCGGGCGATGAAGTCCAGCCGGTAGACGGAGGCGTAGCCGTCGTCGCAGACGGCCAGCAGCAGGTCGGCCTCCGGCGGGTGGGGCAGTGCATGCCACAGTTCGGCCAGGAAGACCACGGTCACGTCCTGCTCGCCGGGCAGGAATTCATCCTGCAGCCGCAGGTGGCGGGTCGGCAGGCCCCGCAGTTCGGCCCAGGGGACAAAGCGGGTCTCGCCCGCGGGCACCCCGGCCAGGAGCCCCGAGACGGCCAGGTCGGTGGGTGAGCCGCGCTCGCGCCGGAGGTCCAGCGCCCGCGCCGCCCGCGCCCCGGCGAGGAGGAAAGCCGCCGCCAGCAGGGCGTTTTTTGCGCGCACGATGCCCATTGAGTTTCGGTCGGGTTTCAGCATGAACGATGCCGATAGCCGTGTCCAACCTCCTCACGTATCTGCCGCCCTCCGTGGCCCATGCGCTGGCCGGGTATCCCCCCTGGCTGGTGATCGCCTCGCTGGCCGTGGTCGCCTTGCTTGCGCTGTGGGTACTGGGTAAGGTCCTCAAATGGACCCTTTACCTGGTGCTCATACTCCTCTTGGTCGGGGCGGCCGGCTTCGCAATCTGGATGCTGCTGAACGCCTTCCATCTGGTCCCCTCCGCAGGTTCCTGACGCGTTTTCCTTGCGCGTAGGAGCCCCGTCTTTTAATTCCCTCCGATGAAATACGTCTTCGTGACGGGCGGTGTGGTTTCCTCCCTGGGCAAGGGACTCACTGCCGCCGCATTGGGCGCGCTCCTGGAGATGCGGGGCCTGCGGGTCCGCATCCAGAAGTTCGACCCCTACCTCAATGTCGATCCCGGCACCATGAGCCCGTTTCAGCATGGCGAGGTCTATGTGCTGGAGGACGGGGCGGAAACGGACCTCGACCTCGGCCACTATGAGCGCTTCACCAGCGGCCGGCTGTCCAAGCTGAACAGCCTGAGCTCCGGCCAGGTCTACGAGAGCGTGATCCAGAAGGAGCGCCGCGGCGACTACCTGGGCAAGACCGTGCAGGTGATCCCGCACGTGACGAACGAGATCAAGGAGCGCATCCATGCCGGCGGGCACGGCGTCGACGTCCTGATCACCGAGATCGGCGGCACGACCGGCGACATCGAGGGGCTGCCCTTCCTCGAGGCCATGCGCCAGTTCGCGCACGAGGCCGGCCCGAAGGACGTCATCTTCATCCACGTCACCCTGGTGCCCTACCTGCAGGCGGCGGGGGAACTGAAGACCAAGCCGACCCAGCAGTCGGTGGCCAAGCTGCGCGAAATCGGCATCCAGCCGCACATGCTGGTCTGCCGCTGCGACCATCCGCTCGACCCCGGCCTGCGGGACAAGCTGAGCCTTTTCTGCAACGTTCCGACCAACGCCGTGATCGAGTGCCGTGACGTGGCGCTGTCAATCTACGAGCTGCCGCTCGCCCTCCAGGATGAGGGCATGGACGAACGCGTGATCGACCTGCTCGGCCTCAAGCTGCCCAAGCCGCGCCAGAACATCTGGGAGGAGATCGTCCGCCGGCTGCGCACGCCGCGGCATGAGGTGACGATCGGGGTCGTCGGCAAGTACATCGAGCTGCAGGACGCCTACAAGTCCGTCTACGAGTCGATCACCCACGCCGGCATCGCCAATCACTGCCAGGTCAACGTGCGGCGGATCGACGCCGAGGATCTGGAGAAGCCGGACGGCCGCCGCCTGCTGCAGGGCCTCGACGGCATCCTGGTCCCGGGCGGCTTCGGCGACCGCGGCACCGAGGGCAAGATCGCGGCGGCGCGCTACGCCCGGGAGAAGAAGATCCCCTATTATGGCCTCTGCCTGGGCCTGCAGATCGCGGTGATCGAGTTCGCGCGCAACGTCCTGAAGCTGCGCGGCGCCAATTCCCTGGAATTCGACCCGCAGGCGGCCCACCCCGTCATCAACATGATGGAGGAGCAGAAGAACATCACCGACAAGGGCGCCACCATGCGGCTCGGCAGCTACGAGTGCGCGCTGACCCCCGGAACCCAGGCGGCGAAGGCCTACAAGAGCACCAGCATCCGCGAGCGCCACCGCCACCGCTTCGAGGTCAACAACGCCTACGTCGGCCAGCTGCAGCGCGCCGGGCTGGTCGTGAGCGGGATAAATCCCCGCCGGCACCTGGTCGAGATCATGGAGCTGCGCGACCATCCCTGGTTTGTGGGCGTGCAGTTCCATCCCGAGTTCCAGTCGAAGCCGAGCCACGCCCATCCGCTCTTCGCCGCCTTCATCGGCGCCGCCCTGAAGCGGGCGCGCGGCCGGCTGGGCGCGCGCTCCGCGCCGGCGCGGCGGAAACCGGCCAAGGCGAAGCGCCGGGCCCGCTGAGCCCGACCACGCCATGGCCTTGCTGTTCGACCCCCGGAAGCTGCTGCTGATCGCCGGGCCCTGCTCGCTCGAAAACGAGGCGGTCTGCCGCGCGGTCGCCGAGACCCTGCGGGCCCTCGGCCGCGAGCATCCCGAGCTCCGGATCGTCTTCAAGGGCTCCTTCGACAAGGCCAACCGCACCTCCCTCAAGGGCGAACGGGGCACGGGGCTCGGGGCCGGGCTCGCCCTCCTGGCCCTGATCCGGAAGGAGTACGGATTCCCCGTGCTGACCGACATCCACGAGACCGGACAGGTCAAGGCCGTGGCCGCGGTCTGCGACGTCCTCCAGATCCCCGCCTTCCTCTGCCGGCAGACGGACCTGCTCCTGGCCGCCGCCGCCACCGGCCGGGTCGTGAACGTGAAGAAGGGCCAGTTTCTCTCGCCCCAGGAAATGGCCAACGTCACCTCCAAGCTGACCGAGGGACGCGCGGCCGAGATCTGGCAGACGGAGCGCGGCACCACCTTCGGCTACCAGAACCTGGTCGTGGACATGCGCTCGTTCGCGATCATGCGGCGGAACGGCTTTCCCGTCATCTTCGACGCGACCCACGCGGTGCAGCTGCCGGGCGCCGGCAACGGCGTCAGCAGCGGCCAGCGCGAGTTCGTGCCGCCGCTCGCGCGCGCGGCGCTGGCGGCGGGGGCCGAGGGCCTCTTCATCGAGACCCACCCGGATCCGGACCGGGCCATCAGCGATGGCCCGAACATGGTGCCCCTGGCCGCGTTCCCCGCGCTGATCGCCGACTGCCTCGCCGTCTGGCGGGCGGTCAGGCCTTCGTGACGCCCGCTTCCTCGTACACGCCGATGTGGCGGTAGCGCTCGTAGCGGCTGTTCAGCAGCTGCTCGACCGGCAGGCCGCAGAGGTCGTTGAAATGCTTGTGCAGGGCGTACCCGAGCGCCTGGGCGGCCTGGGCCGGGTCGTTGTGCGCGCCGCCGAGCGGCTCGGCGATGACCTCGTCGACGACGCCCAGCTTTTCCAGGTCGCCGGCGCTCAGCTTGAGCGCCTCCGCGGCCTTCGGCGCGGCCGCGTTGCTCTTCCAGAGAATGGCCGCGCAGCCCTCGGGGGAGATGACCGAGTAATAGCTGTGCTCGAAGATCAGGACGCGATCGGTGACGCCGATGCCGAGGGCCCCGCCGGAGCCGCCCTCGCCGACCACAATGGCGATCGAGGGCACGGCCAGCACCGACATCTCGCGCAGGTTGACGGCAATCGCCTCGGAGACGTGGCGCTCCTCGGAACCGACGCCGGGGAAGGCCCCGGGCGTGTCGATGAAGGTCAGCAGCGGCAGGCCGAACTTCTCGGCGAGCTTCATCAGGCGGAGCGCCTTGCGGTAGCCCTCGGGCTGCGGCATGCCGAAATTCCGGGAAATCTTCTCCTTGGTGTCGCGGCCCTTCTGCTGGGCGATGATCATGACCGCGCGCCCGGCGAAGAAGGCGGTGCCGCCGACCAGGGCGTGATCGTCGTTGAACTGGCGGTCGCCGTGCAGCTCCTGGAAGTCGGTGCAGAGCGCGGAGACGTAGTCGAGGGCGTAGGGCCGCTTGGGATGGCGGGCGATCTGCACCTTCTGCCAGGCGGTGAGCCCGGAGTAGATGTCGCGCTGCATCGCCTCGATCTTCTTCTCGATCAGGAGGATCTCATGGGCCAGGTCGACGTTGGTCTCGATCGACTGCTGGCGCAGCTCGTCGAGCTGCCGGGCCAGCTCCCGCAGGGGCTGCTCGAATTCGAGGACGTAGGCCTGCGAACTCACTTGCCGGACGGGAAGGCAATCGCGCCCGAAGGGGCGGGGGCGGCCGCGGCGGGGCTGCCGGCCGTCGTCGGCACCGTGGCCTGCAGGCCGAAGGCGCGCTGGGTCCAGGGGCTGCTCGGCTCGACCTGCATCAGCTGGGTCGCGATCTGCTGGACCTCGGCGGCCCGGCCAGCCTCCGCCGCCAGGCTCGCGAGGTGGAAGTAGGCTTCCGCGCGGATATTGGAAAACTGCTTGGAGTCGTCGGCGAGCTGGTGGAGCGTCGCCACGCCCTCGGCGGCCTGGCCGGCCTGGATCTTGCTGATCGCCCCGCCCAGCTGGGCGCGGGCCGCCAGGACGCCGGTCTTGAGCATCGAGGCGGCGCGGTCATAGGCCGAGATCGCGTCGGCGTTCTGGCCGGACTGGTAGGCGGCGTCGGCCACCCGCAGTTCCGCGACGCCGGCCAGCGCGTGGTCGGGATGGGCCTCGACAAAGGCGCGCAGCTTGTCGGGCGTGGTCGCCTCGGCATAGTCGCGCTCCACGCCGATCTCCTTCTGCTCGCTGAAATATTTTACGCCGTTCCAGCCGATGATGCCCACGAGGACCACGATGCAGGCGACGACGATGGCCTCGCGGTATTTCTCCCAGAAGCCCAGCAGGGCCTCGTCGGGATTGGCGCCCACGGGCGTCTCACTGGCGGAAGGGGTATCGGAGGGGAGGGCGGGCGAAGACATGGGTTTTGCGAAGCGGAAAGTTAACCGGGGCGGGGGCCCCGTGTAAAGATCAGTCAAAAACTCGCAACCCTCAGACCGTGATGACGTTGCCGCGATAACTCTGCAGCGGACGCACCTTCAGGGTCTTCTCCCGCAGGGCGCGGATGCCCTCGAGGGCCGCGCGGGCCCCCGTGATGGTGGTCATCAGGCAGACGTTGTGCGCGTAGGCGGCGGCCCGGATGGCGTTTTCGTCCCGGCGCGGGATCATCCCGCCCGGCGTGTTGATCACCATCGTGAACTGGCCGTTCTTGATCATGTCCACCGCGTTGGGCCGGCCTTCCGCGATCTTGGCCAGCCGCTTCACGGTCACTCCATGGTCGGCCAGGTACTTGGCCGTGCCGCTGGTTGAGTAAACGGTGAAGCCGAACTCATTGAGGGCGCGGGCGAGCGCGGCGGCGTGCGGCTTGTCCGCGTCCTTGACGCTCAGGAAGACGCAGCCCTTGGTCGGCAGCCCCGGCCGGGCGGCCGCCTGGGCCTTGGCAAAGGCGAGCCCAAGATCCTCGTCGAGGCCCATGACCTCGCCGGTCGACCGCATTTCCGGCCCGAGGGCGATCGTGGCGCCGGGAAACCGGACGAAGGGGAAGACCGCCTCCTTCACGCACCAGTGCTTCGGCACGAGTTCGCGGGTGAAGCCGAGCTCCGCGAGCTTCTTTCCGGCCATGACCTTGGCCGCGAGCTTGGCCATGGGCACGCCGATCGCCTTGGCGACAAACGGGACGGTGCGCGAGGCCCGGGGATTGACCTCCAGGACGTAGAGCTGCCGGTCCTTGATCGCGAACTGGACGTTCATCAGCCCGACAACCTTGAGCGCCTGGGCCAGGCTGTGGGTCGCCGCCCGGACGATCCCGAGCATCTCGGCGTCAAGGGTGTGCGGGGGCATCACCATCGACGCGTCGCCGGAGTGGACGCCGGCGTACTCGATGTGCTCCAGCATGCCGCCGATGACGCTGGTCTCGCCATCGCTCAGGCAGTCCACGTCGAGCTCGATCGCGTCCTCGAGGAACTTGTCGATCAGGACGGGCTTGCCGGGCATGACGTCGAAGGCCTGGCGGACGCCCGCCTTCAGCTCCTCCTCGCTGTAGAGGATGAACATGCCGCGGCCCCCCAGGACGAAGGAGGGGCGGAGCAGGACGGGGTAGCCGAGCTCGGCGGCGCAGCCGGCGGCCTGCTCCTCGGTCAGCGCCGTCCGGTTGGCCGGCTGGCGCAGGCCGAGCTGGTGCAGGACCGCGGCGAAGAGCTTCCGGTCCTCGGCCTGCTCGATGCTCTCGGGCGAGGTGCCGATGATGTTGGCGCCACCGGCCTTGAGGGCCGACGCCAGGTTGAGGGGGGTCTGGCCGCCGAACTGCACGATCACGCCCTGGCACTGCTCCTGGCGGTAGATCTCGAGGACGTCCTCGAGGGTCAGCGGCTCGAAGTAGAGGCGGTCGCTGGTGTCGTAATCCGTGGACACTGTCTCCGGATTGCAGTTCACCATCACAGTCTCGTAACCCGCATCGCGCAGTGTGAGTGCAGCGTGCACACACGAGTAGTCG
>CAIWXW010000097.1 GCA_903916755.1 uncultured Opitutaceae bacterium
ACGATGCTCTTGCCTCCGTCCGCGTCCCGCAGGATGCGGACTTTCTCCTCTGTGCTGTAGCGTTTACCTTTCATGGTCTGGGTCCTTTCTATTGGACCAGACCAACTCTTCAAGTGGCTCGAATCGGCGGGATCACGTCAGCACCATCTCTTCGCCTGGCCCGCGTTCGCCCTGATCGTGGGCCTGGCGGTATGGCGCGCCTCGGCGGTCCGGTTTGCGGCCCAGGCCCCCGGCACCCGCTACCTGGCCGTGACGGCGGCGGCGGTCGTGCTGGTCCTGGTGGCGGGCTATTGGGGCGGTGAAATGCTCCTGGCCTCATGACCGCCGCCCATCGCGAGGCCGCGGGCGGGCCGGGGTGCGGGCGGCGGCCCGCGTTCGGCGCGGCGCTGGCCGCGGCCCTTGCCCTCGCGGCGGCCTACACCCTGGCCCTCGGCCTGCGGCGGCACGAGGCGGCCGCGTCCCATCAGCAGCCGACCCCGGAAGCTTGGTTTGTGGCGCCCACCCCGACTTCAGCCCTCCTGGTGAAGGCGGGGCGGGCGCTCTTTCTCTCGAGCTGCGCCCACTGCCACGGGGCGGACGCGACCGGGGACGAGGGACCCGACCTCCACGGGGAGGAGGCGAGTGACCGGTATATCGCGACGATCATCAATCGGGGCATCAAGGGCGAGATGCCCTCGTTCCGGAAAAAACTGGGCGCCGCGGACATTGTGAAGCTCACCGCCTATCTGCGATCATTGCCGGTCGGCCCCTGAAACACCCCTTAAGTCCGGCCCGGGCGACGGCGGGGCGATCTTCGTTGGGCCGCCTTCTTCCCGCAAGGCGGTGCCACTGAGCCCAAGCCGGCGGGAAGCGATCAGGAGTTCGGCGAGCTTTTGGGCCGCGGCTGAAGGCGGCAGCCCGCCGGCGCGAATGTTCGAGACGCAATTGCGATCGGCGTCCGTGCGGGTCTCGCCGGGTTGGAAGGTCAGGTAGGCGCCGAGGCTGTCGTGGGCGCTGAGCCCCGGCCGCTCGCCGAGCAGGATCACGCTATGCCTCGCGCCGAGGAGGCCGCCGACGGCATCCTGCAACTTGACCCGGGCGTAGGGCACAAGGAAGAGGGGGTAGAGGGTCCAGCCGGCTTCCCTGAGGATTCGCGCCAGCTCGGTCACTGTCTCCGCCGCGTGGTGGTGGGCGGCGTCGGCCGCCAGCCCGTCCGAGATCAGGATCGCGAGATCCCGCTGGCCCCACAACCCGCGGGCCGCCTCGAGCCGATCGATCGACGCCGGCGCCAGCTTCCGGCCCAAGTCTGGCCGGAGGAGATAGGTCTGCTTGTCCGTGACCCGGCTGGCGAGCCGCTCCGTCTCGAGACCGGCGGCGTGGAGGGACGCTTCCAGCCCGGCGAGGTCAAACGGAGTATGGACGGCATCCCGGGCGCCCGCGTGCGCGAGCCGGAATTCCAGGAGGGACTCGGTCCGCAGGCTGCCGCCCGCCCGCCCGAGGGCGATCCGCGCATCCGTAAGGGCACGCAAACCCTGCCAGGAGTCGCGTCCCGGCGGGACGGTCGCCAGCAGTGGCGCCGCGGGCGGGACGGGATTTTCCGCGCCCGCGCCCGCGTCGGGCTGGTCAGGCGTCGCCATGGATGAGGAGGGGGTGCTTCGCGCCGACCGGGAGAAGCCGCGTGCCGCCGGTGGCGATGCCCATTTTCTCCAGCCACGCCTCGAATTCCGGCGCGGGCCGGAGCCCGAGGACCTGGCGCAGGTAGTGGCTGTCGTGAAAGGAGGTCGATTGATACCCGAGCATGATGTCGTCGGCGCCCGGCACCCCCATGATGGAGTTGCAGCCGGCGACCCCGAGGAGGGTGAGCAGGGCATCCATGTCGTCCTGGTCGGCCTCCGCGGGGGTCGTGTAGCAGACGTCGACCCCCATCGGCAGCCCCATCAGCTTGCCGCAGCAGTGGTCCTCCAGCCCCGCCCGGAGGATCTGCTTGCCGTCGAAGAGGTACTCCGGGCCGATGAACCCGACGACGGAATTGACCAGGAGCGGCGAAAAGCGGCGGGCGACCGCGTACGCGCGCACCTCGAGGGTCTGCTGGTCGACCCCGTGGTGGGCCCCCGCGGATAGCGCCGAGCCCTGGCCCGTCTCGAAGTACATGACGTTGCGGCCGACGGTGCCGCGGCCCAGGGCGGTGGCGGCGGCATGCCCCTCCGCCAGGAGCTCGAGCGTGATCCCGAAGCTGGCATTGGCCTTTTCGGTGCCGGCGATCGACTGGAAGAGCAGGTCGAGGGGGGCGCCCCGTTGGATCGCCTCCAGCTGCGCCGTCAGATGCGCGAGCACGCAGCCCTGGGTGGGGATCTCATAGCGCCGGATCACCCCGTCGATCAGCCGCAGCAAGGCATCGAGGGAGGCGGGGCTGTCCGTGGCCGGATTGATGCCGATCACGGCATCCCCGCAGCCGTAGAGGAGCCCGTCGACGATGGAGGCGGCGATGCCGTGGGGATCATCGGTGGGATGGTTCGGCTGCAGCCGGACGGCCAGCCGCCCGGGCAGGCCCAGCGTATTGCGGAAGGCGGTCACCACCCGGCATTTCTTGGCCACCAGGATCAGGTCCTGGTTGCTCATGATCTTGGAAACGGCGGCGACCATTTCAGCGGTCAACCCGGGGGCCAGCGCGGCCAGCTGGGTTGAGTCGGTGTCGTAGGCCAGGAGCCAGTCCCGGAAGCCGCCGACGGTCAGTCCCGCCACCGGCGCGAAGGCGGCGGGCACATGGGAATCCACGATCAGGCGGGTCACCGCGTCGTCCTCGTAGGGAATGAGCAGGTCATCGAGGAACAGGGCGAGGGGCACGTCGGCGAGGCATTGCTGCGCGGCGGCGCGCTGCTCGGCCGATGTCGCCGCCAGGCCCGCGAGCTCGTCGCCGGAACGCCGGGGTGTCGCGCGGGCCATGAGGTCGCGCAGGGTCGCGAACGCGTGCCGCCGGGCCCCCACCATGCTGGACCATCCCCTCATGGCGCGCCGGGCTCAGGTTGCGCCGGCGCCATGGCCGTCAGTCCCCGGCCAGGCGGGCGACCACCTCGCGGGTCAGGGCGCTGAAGGCCTCGGCGCCGGGGGCGGTCGCGGCGTAGAGTGCGATGGGTCGGCCCGACATGGGCGCCTCGCTGAGGGAGATGTTCTCGGGAATCACGGTCGGGAAGAAGTGCAGCTTCTTGAACGCCTTTTCCCCGGGCAGCCGGTCCATCGTCTCCTGGTGGAAGGTCACATGGCGGCGGACCCGCGAAAAGACGACGCCCAGGCAGCGAATCTTGAATTCCAGCTCCGTCTTCAGGTAAGCAAGGCGATCGAGCAGCAGGCCCAGGCCGATCGACGAGAGGAAGTCGGGCTGCATCGGGACCAGGAACCAGTTGCTGGCGTAGAGCGCGTTCTGGGTGGCCGTCTGGAGGTTGGGCGGGCAGTCGCAGAGGATGATGTCATAGTCGTCCAGCACCTTGGCCAGCTTCCGCGCCAGGATCCGCTCGCGGGCGGGCCGGGCCGCCAGGTCGAGGTCGAGGAAGGTCAGCTGGAGGTGGCTGGGCAGCAAGTCCAGGCCGTCGAGACCGGCGACGACATTGGGCACGATGCACTCCGCCAGTTTCACGGGATGGTCGCGCTTGCGCTTGGCGTCCACCTCGAAGACATCGGCCATCGTGCCATGGTCCCGCGCCCAGGCGGCCCAGGCCGCCTCGGGCATCAGGCTGAGGGAGGTGTTGCTCTGGGGGTCGAGGTCGATGAGCAGGACCCGCTTGCCATGCTCCCGGACGAGATACGCGGCGAGATTGACCGCGACGGTCGTCTTGCCGACGCCGCCTTTCATGTTTACCAGGGAAATAACAGTGGCTTTGGGCATGGGAAACGGGGAGAGCATAACGCTTGCCGCGGGGCCGGGCGTTGCCGGAATGTGACCCCCCCGCGGCCCGAAAGTTCGGAAGAATCGCGCGGGGCCGCGAAATCCGAGGGTCTCAGGGGACCGCCCCGTCGAGTCCGGTGAGCTCCGCGCGGATGGATTTGCGGTCCGGGCCGGGAAAATCGGCCGGGACGGGAAACGTCACCTCCCGCCGCGCGAGCCATTGGACCGCGCGCACGATCATCGTTTGGACCCCCGCGCACCGCATGCTCTCCGGCTGCACGTCTCCCCGCCAGACATGGCCAAAGGTCGCGATATAGGCGCGACCCCGGCCGTAGTGCACGGTCCATTCGACCGGCCAGTTCTCGCCGAACCGGGGATCGCGGGCATAGGACAGGACCTGGACGTTCTGGGCCGGTCCCCGGGCGTCGTAGTAGACCTCCAGGTGCGGCGTCTTCCAGGCGCGGGGCAATCCCTCGTGAATCGGATGGCGGCCGAGGAGGTGGACGACCACGTCGCCGTTCGGGGCGTGGCTCGTGTTGCGGCCCTGGCCCGGAGGGTACCGGACGAGCTTCTCATCCGGTCCGACCGCGATCGCGGTGCCGTAGCCCTGCTTGCGCCAGCCCAGGCCGATGATCTCGTTGTAGGCGGGCCAATTGACGAAGGCGTTTTGGGCGGAGTGGAAGATATAGACGCCGCCCCCTCCGCGCACAAAGTCCTCGAACGCGACCTGGACCGGCCGGGGCCACGGCGGCCCGCCGTTGATGTCATTGGTGTTCTGGATGACCACGTCGTAGTCGCGGAAGCGCGGCCGCCATTCGTTCCAGCCCGGCGCGGCGGCATTGGGTGGCGACGTCGAGACGTCCACGGTGCAAAGGCCGGTCGGCTCCAGCACCGCCCGGATGAGCTGCGTCGTCAGCTTCCAGTCGTGGTTGCTGAAGCCATCGACGATCAGGACCTTGATTTTCGGGGCGGGGAGCGCGGCCGCCGCCCGCGTCGGGCCGGACACGACGAGCCCGGCACCGAGAAGAAGCGCGATCAGCAGGGGTTTCATGTGGTTCCGAGGAAAGGCCGCGGCGGCGGGGTGGCCAGACTCTGGTCAAATGGCGGGCCAGCTGGCGGCCGTCCGCCCCGGGCCCTCAGGGCGCCGGCGGGAGCGGCAGCAGGCCATAGACGTAGAGAGCCCCGGTATCGGCCGGCAGGGTGCCGAAGCTGGCCAGGTAAACTTTTCCGTTCACCACGGTCGGTGGGGCGTTCTTGGATACCCGGCCCGGCGCGTTGTGGGCCGCATCCAGGTTTGAATCCCAGAGTTCATGGGTCACGTCCGTGGCATCGTAGGCGCGGAGGACGCCCGCGCCGTTGATGTGGCTGCCACCGTGGGCGGTGAGGGCGGCATTGGCCCAAAGCACGCCGTCCCGGTCGCCGTTGGCCGAAAGCGAAAGGATCCCGCCCGGGTAGGCGCTGGTGGCCGCCCCGACGCCGACCGGCTTGGGCTCGAACCTCCCGTCCCTGAACGCGTAGGCGTGCAGGGCGTCGTCCTGGCCCCACAGGTAGATAAATTCCCCGCCGGCGCTCTTCCAGTAGACGGCCCCCACGTTGACCTCGCCCTTGGTCGCCTTGAACCGCTGGGCGGCGTGTTCGTCGCCCAGGTGCCCGAAGTTGTCCCGGTTGATCACATAGACGACGCCTTCCTTGCCGGCCCCCATGACCTCATGGGTCCCGGGAATGAGCATGGCCCCGATCGAATTCAGGTCGTGGTCCTTCTTGTCGAGCTCCTGGTAGTTGGTGGGGGTGAACCAGTCCTCGATCTTCAGGTCGGGCGAGACCTTGAGGAAGCTGTCGCTGAAATTGCGCTTCCCGTCCCAGATGCCGTTCGAGGTCACGAAGAAGATCGTGCCGTCCTCGTCCGCCGCGGGGCCCTGGCCGGACTGCCAGATGCTGTTGCCATCCCCGTCGGGGCTGAGGTTGAGCACGGCGGTCTGCTGGAGCGACCGCGGGTCATACCGCATGAGAAAGCCGTGATACGGGCCGACGTCGCAGTGGGAGCTGAAGCCAATGTAGATGCCCCCCTGGGAAAGGAGCAGGGCCGGCCGCTGGTTGTTGAGGAGGGGGTCGAAGCCGGGAGCGGTGAGGGTGACCGGGCTGTGGGGCCGATCGGAGCCGTCGTGGAGGTCGAGGGCGTGCAGCCGCTGGACGAACCCATTGTTCTCATGGGTAAGGGCGACCACGTACATCGTCTGCGTGGCCGGATCGATGACCGGGGTCCCGACGACACCCATGTCGCCGACGATATCCAAACACCAGAAGTGATGCTGCTCGACGCTGCCGGCCGAGCCGAGGCTGACCTGCCAGTAGGCCGGGGCGTCGACGTCGGCGTCGAAGGCATACACGGTGTTCGCGGCGCTCGCCACGATCACGACATTGTGGCGCCCGCCGCCGATTTCGAGATTGGGCACGTAGAGCGGCTGCGCGAAGACCTCGTTGTCCAGGACGTGGCGGAAGAGGAGGCCAAACTGGCGCGGATTGACGTTGGCGGGCGTCAGGATCGTCTCGTGGAGATTGGCGCCGGTGCGGGCGTTGTCGTTGTGCTGGGTGTAGAGGCCGACCGATCCAAGCACGACGGGGCCGGCGCCGTGGCCGGGGGCCGGCAGGGAGGGTTCGATGGCGACCGGCGGCGGGGGCGGCGGCAGGGGACCGTGCGGCTTGCCGGTGGCCTTCGGGGCCAGCCCGCGGATATAGTCGACGAGGGCGTCGATCTGCGGCGAGGTGTAGGCCGCGCCAAACGGCGGCATCTTGCCGTTGCGGCCATTGTGGATGGCGGCCAGCAATTCCGCGTCGGGGTGGTCGGCCTGCCAGCGCTGATCGAGAAAACTGGGGATGCCAAGAGGGGCAAAGCCGCTGCCGTCGGCCTGATGGCAGCGGGCGCAGGTGGCGGCGAACTCGGCGTGGGCAAACGCATGGACCTCAACGTCGGTGGCGCCCTGCGCGCGGGAGCCGAAGGCACCGAGGAGCAGGACGGAAGCGCAGAAGGCGGGGAACGAGTGATTCATGAGCAAAGCGGGGAGGGGGCGGCTGGGGGCGCCGAGGGGGCCCAGATGCCAGGTCGTTCGGGGCCGTTTGGCAAGGAGACTCGGCGGCGGACCAGGCCAGCGAGCATGAGCCGCGCGCTTACGCGGACGGCTCGAGCCGAAGGCCCACCGCGGCCGCCGCGCGCTGGAGGATCGCCACGTCCGTGACGCCGCGGAAGCCGGAGAAGGCCGCTGCGATCATGGCCCCGTCCGGGGCAAAGAGGGGGATCCCGCCCTGCCAGCCGATGAGGTCGGGCCGTTGGAGGCCGAATTTGGTTTCATCCATCTTGCCCGCGTAAACCAACTCCTCGAACTTGCCCGTGGGATAGCCGGTGCGCCAAACTTGGAGCAGCTTGCGCGAGCCGATCAGGTAGACCTTCTGGCGGAGCGCCTGGTCGTCGCCGAAGCTGTGGCCGTGGATGGCCCCATCCGGCCCCAGGGCGAACACGGCGGCGTTGCCGGCGGTGCGGTCGCGATCGAGGGGTTCCTTGAGGTATTCGGGATAGAGCGCGATGACTTTCTCGATCAGGAGGGCGGGATAGGAGGCGGGCATGAGGGTGAGGTCCAGGAGCGAGTCAGAGGGGTGAGCCGTGCGCAAGGAGGCGCGCATGCGACCAGTCAGATGGCGATCACCACGCTTGCGCCTGGCTGGGATCGTCCTGCATCGAACAGCGGAGTTTTGGCTAGAGCTGAGGCGGGACCGCCCCTGCTTCACCGGAGAACGCCGGCCCCCGGTAGCGGGACGATCCGAATCCCAGGATCGGCCAGAAGACGAAGCTCAGCAGGATCAGCCCGCAGGTGAAGCCGGCCCCATGGCCAAAACGAACCGAGATCCGGTGCACCATGCGGATGAGCACGACGAGGAAAAAGAGCGCGCCCAGGATCGGAACGACGCCCGCCAGGAGCGACAGCGCCCACCAGCCCGACTGGCCGGAGATCCGGAACAGGATCACCAGATTGTAGATCGGGACGATCGCGGCCCATCCCGGCTGCCCGGCTTTCTCGAAGACCTTCCATTTGCCGACCAGGACGATCGCAGCGACGGCCAGGCCGACGAAAAAGTAGGCCATGATCGCCGCGCCGATCGCGGCCCAGGCCGGCGGGGGCAGGGACGTGAACGCTGCCAGGACAGGGGTGGGCATGGGGCAAAACACAGACGGGGTTATCTGCGGCCGGCCGCACCGGCGGCCGATCCATCCTGAAACTAACGAAAAATCGCGGCGCTAAGCCAGCTCAGCCCCCGGCCTCTTTGGGGGAATTCGCCGAGGTCACCTTGAACACCTGGTAGGTCGCCGGCGTGGTCCCGATGTTCTTGAAGGTCCGCCGGTCGTTCGGGGCGAAGTAGAAGAGAGAACCCTCCGTCAGCCGGACCGACACGTTGTGGGCGCTCGCCTCCAGGGTGCCCGACCGAAGGATGAACAGCTCGTCGCCCGTGTCGTTGATGTCGCGGGCGGTGCTCTGGCCGGGGTTGAGCGTCGTCAGGTGATTCCCCAGGCCCGGAAACGTCAGGGTATGGGCGTTGAGGACGACGATGCGGGAGCCGGTCTTGGTGGGTTCAACGCGCAGGCCGTTGCAGTCGATCACCGAGGACGGGAGCTTCCCGGGCACGGCCTGCTCGCTGGCCGGCTTGTCCGCGACCGTGTGCACCAGGTCCGTGTAGAAATTGATGACATAGTAGGTGGCCGGCGTGTCGCCGACGTTCTTCAGGTTGTGCGGGTCGTGGGAGGCGAAGAAGACCAGGTAACCCGGGCCGGCGGGGTACTTCTGGCCGTTGATCGATACCTCCACCTTGCCCTCCTTGATCAGCAGCATTTCCTCCCAGGGATGCTGGTGGACCGGATGAGAAATCATTCCGGGATTAAGCGTGGTGATGTGGACCTCGAACTTTTCCAGGGTGGGGGTCGGATTGTCGAAGACGGCCCGCGATTCCCCGGCCTTGGTCTTCTTCACCGCGAGCGAATCCCAGTCGACGAATGTCGTGGTGAGCACGGTCTTGTTGCTGGGCGGCGCATAGGCGGGGGCCAGCGGCTGCGCGTGGAGGGGCGCGAGGGACGCGACGGCAGCGGTGAGCAGGAGGCAGGGCAGGAGGGTCTTCATGGTGGGTAAAGTTGGGAACGGGCGGGGCCGATGAGCGGCCCGGCGCCCCGGGGGCACGGGAAGGGGAAGATCCGAACCTGCGGCTTTGCTTTCGGTTTGTCTAGTCCGGAGCGTTTGGGCACGTGTCCGGGAGTAACTTATCTGGAATTGCTTCGTCCAGCAGGCGCCCACCCCCTCATTTTTCGTCCTATGCCCCTCAAAATCGCCTCGTTTTCGACCGTCCTCTTCCTGCCCTTGCTTTGCGTCTCCGCCCTCGCGGCCGACCGCCCCTGGCAGGAAATCAGCAATCCCACCGTGTCCGACGTCGCGGCGCACTTTGCCAGCCCCCCTTCCGAGAACAGCTCCCAGGTCACCTGGGGCTGGAACGGGATCGTCAACCGGGCGTCGATCGCCCGCGATCTCGACCGGATCCGGGCCATGAATCTCTATTCCGCCTGGGTCGAGCCCGGCCGCGACCCGGAGGCGCGCTACCTTTCCCCGGCCTACTTCGAGAACGTGAAGATCGCGGTCGAGGAAGCCAAGAAGCGCGGCATGCACCTTTGGTTCGATGACGACGGCGGCTATCCCTCCGGTTTCGCGGGCGGAAAGTTCAGCGAGGAGCGTCCCGACCTGGACATGAAGGCGCTGGCCCCGACCGAGCAGGTCGCCGTCAAGGCGGGCGACACCTTCACCCGGACCCTCGACGACAAGACGATCTGTGCCCTGGCGGTCAACCTGGACACGGGGGCCTCCGAGGTCATCGAGCCCAAGGCCGGCGTGGTGACGTGGACGGCCCCCGCCACCGGCCAATGGGCGGTGGCTCTGCCGCACTGGGTCTTTCACTCCGGCGTCACCAAGTCGGCGAACAACAAGTCCGGCCTGAAGGACAGCGAACACTCGCTGATGGACTACCTTGATCCCGTCGCGGGCCAGCAGTTCGTCGACTGGACCTTTGAGGCCTACAAGAAGGTGGTCGGCGACGAATTCGGCAAGACGGTCCTGGGTTTCCGGGGCGACGAGGCCGCCTACGGGTTCAACC
>CAIWXW010000098.1 GCA_903916755.1 uncultured Opitutaceae bacterium
ACGATGCTCTTGCCTCCGTCCACGTCCCGCAGGATGCGGACTTTCTCCTCTGTGCTGTAGCGTTTACCTTTCATGGTCTGGGTCCTTTCTATTGGACCAGACCAACTCTTCAAGTGGCTCGAATCGGCGGGATCACGTCAGCGACCGATTCGCGCGGTCCGTATTCGTCATCCACGACGAGTACGAGCGCCTTGGCGGTATCGGTGACGGGAGATGTGACTTCTTCCATCAGCATGTATGCTTGGACTTGGTTGTCAGGACCCGGGGTAAAGGCCTGATGACGAAAGCATACTATTTATTTGCCGGTACTTATAACCGCTGTCAAGGTCGGTACGGAATTTTGCCGCTGAATTGGGAATGAATCTGATCGTTACCTCCGCCTTGGCGGCCGCCATCGCGGCCGGGTTCGTATGGCTATGGCTGCGGGGGCAGGTGGCCGCGTTGCGGGAACGGATTCGGGCCAAAGAGGAGGAGAATGCAAAGCAGGCAACCGATATCACCGCATTGCGGACAGACCGGGACACCCTCGCCGCCCAGGCCGCCGGCCTGGAAACCCGCCTGGCCGCCGAGCATGCGGCCCATGAGCGGCTAGTGACGGAGTTCAAATCACTCTCCGCCGACGCCCTGCGCGCGAACCGCGCCGATTTCCTTGACCAGGCCAAGCAGGCCTTCGCCCAGCTGCAGCAGCAGTCGGTCGGGGACTTGGATCAGCGCCGGCAGGCGGTCGAGTCCCTGGTCAAGCCGCTGCGCGAGTCCCTCGACAAGGTCGACACCAAGATCGGCGAGATCGAAAAGGCCCGCGCCGCCGCCTATGGCGCTTTGGGCGAACAGCTCAAGTCTCTCAGCTCCGCCCAATTGCAGCTCCAGAACGAGGCGGCCAAGCTGTCCACCGCCATGAGGTCCACCAGCTATGCGGGAAGCTGGGGCGAGCTCCAGCTGCGGCGGGTGGTCGAAATGGCCGACATGCTGCCCTATTGCGATTTTTCCGAGCAGGAGACGGCGGGCGGCCTGCGCGCAGACTTGGTCGTGCGCCTGCCCGGCGGCCAGCGGATCGTGGTCGACGCCAAGACTCCCCTTGAAGCCTACCGGGCCGCGGTCGAAGCCACCGACCCGGCGATCCGGGACGCCCACCTCTCCGCGCATGCGGGCAAGGTCCGGGGCCATATCGACGCCCTGGGCGCCAAGAACTACTGGGAGCAGTTTCAGCCGGCGCCCGAGTTCGTGGTGCTGTTTCTCCCCGGCGACCATTTTCTGACCGCCGCGCTCCAATCCGACAGCAGTCTGATGGATCGCGCCCTCGCCCGCCGGGTGCTCCTGGCAACGCCCACCACGCTCATCGCCCTGCTGAAGGCGAGCGCCTATGGCTGGAGGCAGGAATCGGTCTCGCGCAACGCCGAGGAGGTCAGCGCGCTGGGCCGGCAGCTTTACGACCGGGTCGCGACCTTCGCCGACAATTTCGACAAGGTGGGGCGGGGGCTCGACACCGCGGTCAAGGGCTTCAATGCCGCCGTCGGCTCGTTCGAGCAGACGCTGCTGCCGGGCGCCCGGCGCTTCGCGGAGCTGGGCGCCAAGGGCGCCAAGGAGCTGAATCCGCCCGGCGTCGTCGAGACCGCGGTGCGCGAAATCGCCAAGAAGGGCTGAGCTCGCCCATGCACCTGGCCGGGATCTTCATATATCCGGTGAAATCCCTCCGCGGCGTGCCCGTCGCATCGGCCGCCGTTGACGATCTCGGGCTGGCCGGCGACCGCCGCTTCATGGTGGTTGATCCGGCCGGGATGTTCCTGACGCAGCGGGGGCTGCCGCGCATGGCGCTGGTCGAGACCGCGCTCGACGCGGGGACGCTCACCCTGAGCGCGCCGGGGGCGGGCGTGGTGAGCGTTCCCCGCGCGTCCGACCCCCGGGCTCCCCTGCGCGTCGTGACCGTCTGGAAGTCCGAGAACCTGCCGGCCGAGGACTGCGGCGAGCCGGCCGCCCGCTGGCTGAGCGCCTTCCTCGGCGCGTCCTGCCGGCTCGTCCGGATCGGGGCGGTGTTCAACCGGCCGATACCGGCGCGGAAGCTGCCCTGGCAGGGTGAGGCGGGCGCGCCCACCCGGCCCCGCTTTGTTTCCTTTGCCGACGCCGCCCCCTTCCTGGCCCTGGCCGAAGAAAGCCTGGCGGACCTCAACGAGCGGCTGCGGGCGCGGGGGGAGGCGGCGCTGCCCATGGACCGGTTCCGGCCGAACCTGGTCCTGCGCGGGGTCCGGCCCTATGCCGAGGATGGCTGGACCCGCTTCCGGATCGGCGGCGTGACCTTCCGGAGCGGAGAACCCTGCGCGCGGTGCATCGTCACGACCACGGATCAGGCCTCGGGTGAGCGCGGCGTCGAACCGCTGCGAACCCTCGCCGGCTACCGGCGGGACACCCTAAAACCGAACCAGGTGAACTTCGGGCGCAATGTGTTCCACGAGGATGCGGCCGGCACGCTCCGCGCCGGCGACGCCATCGCCCTCCTCTGAGCCTCACTCCCAGTCGCGGACCTGACCCCGTCGCGACTTCTGGCCGGCGCGGTGGTGCTTGGTCGCAACCATCTTGCGCTTCTGGCCCCAGCTCTTCTGGCGGACCCGGCGGCGCTGCGCCTCGCGCTCCTGCTCCTTCTCCGCCGCGGCGGAACGCTGGCGCTCCTCGAACTTTGCCACCAGGGACCACCAGGCCACCTCCCGGTTGATGGCCTGGGAGCGCTCGCGCTGGGTGCGGACCTCCACGCCCGTCGGCCGGTGCCGCAGCCAGACGGTCGACGAAGTCTTGTTGATCTTCTGGCCGCCCGGGCCCGTGCCGCGCACGAACTGTTCGTCGATATCCGCGACGCGGACGCCGAGCGCGGCCAGTTTCTCGACGATTTGGGTTGGTAGGCTCATCCCGGGGCGTTTTGCTAAATGAAACACTTTCGTCTTCCCCGAGTCAAACCACGCTCCCTATGTCCCACGGTCCCCAATGGTCCCAGAAACTTCGCGACGAAATCGGCAAGGCCGTCATCGGCCAGGATGCCGTGGTCGAACGCCTCCTGGTCGCGCTGCTGGCCAACGGCCATGTGCTGCTGGAGGGCATGCCCGGCCTCGCCAAGACCCTGCTGATCAAGTCGCTCGGCACGGCGCTCGGGGTGCAGTTCGAGCGCATCCAGTTCACGCCCGATCTCCTGCCGAGCGACGTGGTCGGAACCATGATCTTCCAGCCGAAGACCGGCGCCTTCACCGCCCATCGCGGCCCGATCTTCGCCAACCTGGTCCTGGCCGATGAAATCAACCGGGCCCCGGCCAAGGTCCAGAGCGCGCTCCTCGAGGCCATGCAGGAACGCCAGGTGACGATCGGCGGCGAGACCCATCCCCTGCCACCGCCGTTCTTCGTCATGGCGACCCAGAATCCGATCGAGCAGGAGGGCACGTACCCGCTGCCCGAGGCCCAGACCGACCGCTTCCTCTTCAAGCTGATCGTCCGCTACCCGAGCGCCGCCGAGGAGTCGGCCATGATGCTGCGCTGGGGCCAGGTGACGAAGCAGCCCTCGCTTGTCGCCGCCTCCAGCGGCGAGGAACTGCTCCGGCTGCGGGCCGAGGTGGACCAGATCCACGCGGCCCCCGCGCTGCAGGCCTATGTCCTGGCGCTGGTTCGGGCCACGCGCGAGCTCGCGCAGGGCGGACCCGCGGCCAAGCGCTACCTGAATTTCGGGGCGTCGCCGCGGGCCTCGCTGGCGCTCTATCAGGCCGGCCGGGCCCTGGCGTGGCTGCGCGGCCTCGACTATGTCTCCCCCGCCCTCGTGCAGGAGCTGGCGCCGGATGTCCTGCGGCACCGCATCGGCCTGACCTACGAGGCGGAGTCCGAGGAAATCACGGCGGACCAGATCGTCGGGCGGGTCCTGGAATCGACGCCCGTCCCGGCGGAGGCCTGATCTTGGCCAGCGCCGCCCATAGCGTTCCCGCCTCGGCGCTGCCCCTCCTGCGCCAGCTCGAGTGGCGTGTGCGGCACGCGGTCGAAAACGTCCTGAGCGGCGAATATCGCTCGGCCTTTCGCGGCCGCGGCATCGAGTTCGACCAGGTGGTGAAGTACGAGTTCGGCGACGACATCCGCGACATCGACTGGAACGTGACGGCGCGGCTGGGCGAGCCCTACCGCAAGAAATTCATGGAGGAGCGCGAGGTCACCGTCCTCCTGGTGTTCGAGGACACACCCACCCTAGAATTCGGCTCGGGCGCCCTGTCCAAGCGCGAAGCGCTGCTGGAACTGGCCGGGCTCGTGATGCTGCTCGGCGCCGCCAACCGCGACCGCGTGGGCTTCGTCTACGCCTCGCCCGACGGCCATCTCTTTCGCGAGCCGGTCCGCGGCCGCGGCCCGATCATGCACGCGGCCGCGACGCTGATGAGCCGCCCCGCCCCGTCCACGTCGGGCAGCGCGGAGGTCCCGCTGCCCTGGAAGCTGATCGCGCGGGCGGCGCCCAAGCACAGCGTCCTCATCTGGCTGGGCGACTTCGCCCCGCGACCCGCCCCGGAGGGCTGGCCGGTGCTGCGCCGCCGGTATCAGACGATGGGCTTTCGGATCGACGATCCCTGGGACCGGGCCTGGCCGGCCGAGGAGCCATTCACGGCCTACGATCCGGCCGCGCAGCGGCTGGTCACGCTCGAGGGCAGCGCGCCCCAGCGGGCGGCCCACGCCGCGTGGCGCGCGGAGCGCGAGACGGCCTGGCGCGAGTTGCTGCCCGACCCCCTGAGCCGCCTGGTCGCGGGCACGGACGACAACCGCCTCGAGGCGCTGGTGCGTTTTTTCCACGCGCGCATGCGCACCCGCAGCCGCTGACATGTCACCCCTGCTGCACGCCACCCTGCCCCTCGCCGCCGGAAACCTCCGGCTGGCCAGCCCGCTTTGGCTCCTGGCCCTCCTGGCGCTGCCGGGAGCGATGTGGCTGCGGAACCGGCGCAGCGTGCCGGTGCTGCTCGTGCCCTTCGCCGCCTCATGGTACCGGCCCAGTCTCGCCAGCGCGGCCCGCTGGCCGGCGGCCCTGACCACCGTCGGCCTGGCGCTGCTGGTCGGCGGCCTGGCCCGGCCCCAGCGCATCGACGACAAGCGCGAGGTCCGCTCGCAGGGCTATGACATCGTCCTCGCGATCGACCTTTCGGGTTCGATGCTGAGCGAGGACTACGAGAAGGACGGCCAGCGGCTGAACCGGCTGCAGGCGATCAAGCCGGTGATCCAGGCCTTCATCGAGCAGCGACCGGCCGACCGCATAGGCATCGTGCTGTTTTCCGGCCGCGCGTACACGCTGGCTCCCCTCACGACCGACCACGCCTGGCTGGCGCGCCAGCTGGAGCGGGTGAAGATCGGCCTGATCGAGGACGGGACCGCGATCGGCGACGCCCTCGGAATCGCCGTCACCCGCCTCGACCAGGCGGCCCGGGAAGCCAACGGACGGCGCCAGGGGGCGTTCATCGTGCTCCTGACCGACGGCGCCAACAACCGCGGCAGCCTGGCTCCCATGCAGGCGGCGGCCATCGCCCGCGCGCGCGGGATACCGATCTACACGATCGGCGCGGGCAAGGACGGCATTGTGCCTTTTCCGATCTTTGACGACCAGGGCAACAAGATCGGCTACCGCCACATTCTGGCCGATCTCGACGAGAACGCCCTGCGCGACATCGCCCAGGCCACCAACGGGAAGTTCTTCCGGGCGGCGGAGACCGGGACGATCGAGTCGGCCTTTCGCGACATTGACCGGACGCAGAAGATCGAATTTCAGGCCAAGAGCTACCTGCTGACGACCGAGCTCTTCCCCTGGCTGGCGGTCCCCGGGCTCGCGCTGCTCCTCGCCGCCGCCTTCGCCGTCCACCGCCCCCGGCACGCCCCCGCGCCGCCGGTCGCGCCCGCGGGCGCCAAGTCCACGCCATGATTTTCGCCTGGCCCCTCCTCCTCCTCCTGCTGGTCGTCCCGGCCGGGCTCGCCGCCTGGGAACTCTCCCGCCGGCGGCGCCAGGAAACCGGCGCGCATCCCAAGATCCTCCGGGCCGAAGCCGGCCAGCACAGCCTGCGCCTCGTGGCCGCGGAGGCCGCCCCGGCCGCGCGCCGCCCGGCGCGGTGGTGGCTGATCGCGGGGCTGGCCCTCGCGGTCACCGCCCTCGCGCGCCCGCAGTGGGGCCGGATCGACGAGCCCGTGTTCGACCAGTCGCGCGAGATCCTGCTGGCGCTCGACCTCTCCAAGTCGATGCTGACCCCCGATGTGAAGCCATCCCGGCTCGAGCGCGGGAAGCTGCTGATTCAGTCGCTGCTCGACCGGCTCGAGGGCGAGCGCGTCGGCCTGGTGGTCTTTTCCGGGACGGCATTTCTCCAATCCCCGCTGAGCGCGGACTACGAGATCCTGCGGGAATTCCTCCCCGCGCTGAAGCCCGACTTCATGCCGGAGGGCGGGACCAACTACGGCGACCTGATCGACACGGCCGCCGCGGCGTTCGGCGACAGCGCCGCCGCCGACCGCTTTCTCATCATCCTGAGCGATGGGGGCGCCACCGACAGCGACTGGCGCAGCCATGTGGACCTGCTCAAGAAGAAGGGCGTGCGCGTCATCGGCCTCGGCGTCGGCACGGCCGCTGGAGCGATGATCCCGGACGGCACGGGCGGCCTGGTGAAGGATGATCGCGGGGCCGTGGTCATGTCCCGGCTCGAGAACGAGACCCTCCGGGAGCTGGCCGAAAAGACCGGGGGCACCTACCGCGACGCCAGCGAATGGATCGATCTCGCCAGCCTGCTCAAGGCGACAGTGGAGGCCGGCCGCAAGGGCCGGTTCGTCGAGCAGAACAATGTCCGGCATGTGGAGCGCTACCAGTGGGTGCTCGGGCCCGCGCTCCTCTGCCTCCTCCTGAGTTTCTGGCGCGAATTCCCCGTGCGACCCCGGCCGCGCGATCTGCAACTCGGAACCGGCCGGTCCCCGCGCGCCCCCCCCGTCCTCAAGGCCGCCGCCCTCTCTTCCGTGGCCCTCCTGCTCGCGGCGGCCGAACCCGTGCGCGCGCAATCCGCCCCGCCCCCTCCCGACGCGGCGTCCAGCGCCCCGCTGGCCCATATTGTCGGCCGCATCGCCGCCGCGGACAGCCGCAGCGCGCGCGACTGGGCGGACCTGTCCACCGAAACCGTGGCCTGGGGCGGCCGGATCCAGACCGCCGGCCAGCCCGTCCCGGCCGGCCCGATCGAGGATGCGCTCGCTTCCGTCGACGCGGGCGCGGCGCTCGATGCCCATGCCGCGGACTGGCCCAAGCTGCGGACGGAGCTGGAAGGCTTCCTGAAGAAGCCGCCGACGCCCCCGCCGGACCAGCAGCAGCAAAAGCAGCAGCAAAAGCAAAATCAGCAGCAGAGCCAGCAGCAGAAACAGGATCAGTCGAAGCAGGACCAGCAGCAGGGCCAGCCCAGCTCCTCGCAAAGCCAGACCCAGCAGGAGCAGCAGAAACAGCAGCAGCCAGCGCAGGATGCGCCCGGCCAGCCCCAGGGCCCGGGGAACCAGTCAAAACCGCCCGCCTTCGGCGGAATGAACCCGCCGCCCCCGCCCGGGGCCGGCGGCACCCAGAAGGTCGGCGGCAAGAGCGAGCACGCGCCGCCCGACGCCGCGAAGGCGGACCCCTCCCTCGCCGGCTCGCTGGAAAAACTCGACCAGATCCGCGGCGAGGATTCTCCGCCCGAACTCTTTCAGATGATGGAGAACAATGAACCGCGGCCGAAAAACGCCCATCCCGGCAAGGACTGGTAATCGCATGCGCCTCCCGACCCTCTTTCCCTGGCTGCTGGCCCTCCTCCTCCCCGCCGCGCTGCACGCCCAGTCCGCCCGCTGGGATCCGCCGGGCGGCACATTGCCGGTGGGCCAGGTCACCGCCCTGCAGCTGGTCTTCCAGGATTGCGAGCCAAAGGAAACGCCGGTCCCGCCGAAGGTCGACGGCCTGACCCTGGAATTCACGGGCCAGGCGAGCAACATCTCGTGGATCAACGGCGACTACTCGCGGAGCATCACCTACACCTTCGCCGCCCTCCTCGCGGCGAAGCAGGGCGTGGACCTGCCGGCCTTCACGGTGCCGACCAACAAGGGCGCGCAGCGCGTCGCCGCGGCCCACTTCGATCCCACGGACGCCACGGTCGGCAGCACCGGCCAGTCGCTGGAAGCCGCCGCCAATTCCCACCTCGAACTGAACCCGACCTCCGTCTGGGCGGGGGAAGTCTTCAATCTCTCCTACCGGGTCGACGTCGCGCGCAGCTACTACCCGGATTTCGGACGGGGTGATTTCGCCTGGAACCCCGCGCCCCTGATTGCGGAGGACTGGGAGCATCCGGAGCCCTACACGGTCGCCGCGGGCAACGACCCGCGCACCGGGTTCCTCTACCGCACGCGGGCGGTGGCCCGGACGGCGGGCAGCTTCCGGCTGAATCCCATCAGCCAGCTGGTCAACCTGAGCGTCGGCGTGACGGGCTTCGGCTTTTTCCAGCAGCGGCAGTACCAGCAGTTCTCGATCGCGAGCAATGCCGCGACGGTCGAGGTCCGGCCGCTGCCGCCCGCCCCCGCCGGCTTCTCGGGCGCCGTCGGCGACTTCAAGCTGGTGTCCAAGGTCGTTCCGACGGCGACGACCGTCGGCGAACCCGTCACCTGGACCCTCGAGCTCAGCGGGACGGGCAACTGGTCGGATATTTCGGGCCTGCCCGCGCGTGAGGTGTCCCGCGACTTCCAGGTGGTCCAGCCCAAGGCCAAGCGCGTGACCGCGCCGGGCAAACTCTTCACCGTGACGCTCTCCGAAGACGTCGTGCTGGTCCCGACCGCCGCCGGGAATTACCCTTTGGAGCCGTTTCATTTCACCTATTTCGATCCGCGGACCGGCACCTACCGGACCCTGTCGACCGAGCGGACGACGGTGGCGGTCGCCGCCCCGGCCGCCAGCACTGTCGCACTGGCGGCCGCGCCGCCGCCAGCGGTCGCCGCCCCCGGCGGATCCCCGCCCGAAGGCCCGGCCGCGCCGGCGGGCCTGCCCCGCGATCCCCTGCCCGGCCCGGAATCCTCCCCGGCCCTGTGGAATGCGCCGGCCCTCCTCGCCCTGCTGCTCGCCCCCTTTGCCGTCGGCGCCCTCGCCTGGCTGTGGCTGGCGCTCGGCCGCGCGCGCGCGACCGACGCGCAGCGGGCGCGGCGCGAAGCCCATCACCGGCTTGCGGCCGTCCTGCGCGAGCTGCGCGCGGCGAAGTCGGCCTCCGCCCTCCTGGCCTGGCAGCGCGACGCAGCCATTTTCGCGGGCATCGCGCACGCCGCGCCAGCCGCCGCGGCCTTCGGCGATCCCGCCTGGGCGGCGCTCTGGACCGACGCCGATCGCGCGCTCTATGGCCCGGCGGCCGCGCTGCCCGCCGATTGGATCGATCGCGCCGAGGCCGTCCTCACGGCGCAGCCGGCGCCGTCCTTCCGGCCGCTCAGCCTTTTCCGCCGGCATAACCTGATGCCGTGGTTTCTCATCCTGGCCGTCCTGGTGGCCGGCAGCCGGTCCACCCGGGCCGCCTCGGCCGCCTCGGCCTACCGGCAGGGCACCTTCGCCGAAGCGGAGCAGGGCTGGCGCGAAGCGGCGGCCCGCGATCCGCGGGATTGGACCGCCCGCTACAACCTTTCCCTGGCCCTGGCCCAGCAGAATCGCTGGGACGAGGCGGCCGTCCATGCGGCCGCGGCCTTCGTGCAGCATCCCGCTGATGCCTCGGTCCGCTGGCAGTTCGCGCTGGCCTGCGACAAGGCGGGCTTCGCCCCGGAGCCGCTCACCGCCTTTCTGGCTCCGGGGCCGCTGCAGGACCTCGGCCGGCTCGCCTCCCCCGCCGAATGGCAGCGGATCGCCGTCCTCGCCGCCCTGCTCGCCGCCGGCGGCCTGGTCTGGCTCCTCGCCGGCGGCTATGGGTTCGGGGGCACGCGCAGCCGCCGGGCCGCCGCCGCCTTGGTGGGGGCCGCCCTCCTGCTGGCGGCGTTTTCCGCCGCGGGCTGGCATGCCTACGGCCTCACGCACGACGCGCGCGCCGTGATCGTCTGGCACAACGGCACCCTGCGCTCGATTCCGACCGAGGCGGACACCGCCCAAAAGACCACGCCCCTGGGGGCGGGCAGCGTCGCAGTCGTCGACAAGACGTTCCTCGGCTGGGTCCGCCTTGCCTTCGCCAACGGGCAAACCGGCTGGGTCCGCCAAGGCGAGGTCGTCGGCATCTGGCGCTAAGCGCCCGCCGGCTCACTCGCTCACTCCTCGGCCTTGGTGAGGTCGCGCCAGAGCGGCGCGACTTCGTAGGCCGCGGGCCTTTCCAGCAGCGGCCAGATCGCCTCGATCGTGGGCGCGACGGCGTAGAGCCCGTGCATCCCCGCCGTGCGAAATCCCTCGCTCGTCATCCGGTCGAAGAAGCGCAGCAGGTCGTCGTAGTACCCGTTCTGGTTGAAAAAGACCGCGGGCCGGTCCGTCTGGGCCAGGTAGCGCAGGGTCAGCACCTCGGCGATTTCCTCGAGGGTGCCGATCCCTCCCGGGAGCGCGAGGAATCCATCCGCCCGCGCGATCATCGCCGTCTTGCGTTCGGCCATCGTGCCCACGGTGACCATCTCGTCGGCCTGCCGGTACTCCAGCTCCCGCGCCTTCATGAACTGGGGGATGATGCCAACCACCCGCCCGCCGGCGGCCTTCACGCTCTTCGCCACGGTGCCCATGAGCCCCGCCCGGCCGCCGCCGTACACGAGGCCCCAGCCCCGGCTGACCAGGCCCCGGCCCACCGCCTCGGCCGCCTCGTGGTAGGCGGGCGAGAGTTCGCGGCTGGAGGAGCAATAGATGCAAAGAAGCTTGGTCATGGGGCAGCGGCATTTCAGAATCCCCGGCTCGGATGGTCAACCCGTCATCACCTCCCGGCTATCGCGGGCGCCTCGCGCCCTCCCCGACGGGCTATCTGCATCTTGGACATGCCCGCACCTTCTGGATTGCCCAGGAGCGGGCCCGGGCCGCCGGCGGGACCCTGATCCTCCGCAGCGAGGACCTAGATGCGGTCCGGTTCCGGCTGGATTACGAGGCCGCGGTGATCGAGGACCTGTCCTGGATGGGCCTGCGCTGGCAGGAAGGACCGGACGTCGGCGGCCCGCATGCGCCCTACCGCCAAAGCCAGCGGCGCGCCGTTTACCGCCGCGCGTTGGAGCGGCTCCATGCCGCGGGGCACCTGTTTCCCTGCCAACGCTCGCGGCGCGACGTGCTCGAGGCGGCCGGCGCCCCGCACGAGGGCGGCGCGGAGGACGAGCCGGTCTATCCGCCGGAATTCAGGCCGGCGCCCGGCGCCACGCTCCCGCCCCTCGGTGAAACCATCGCGGTCAACTGGCGGTTCCGCGTGCCGGCGGGCGAGCGGCTCGCTTTCACGGACTCGGCCTGCGGCCCGCAGGCGGCGGTCGCCGGCCGCGATTTCGGCGATTTTCTGGTGTGGCGGAAGGACGACGTGCCCAGCTACCAGCTGGCCTGCGCCGCCGACGACGCCGCCATGGGGATCACCGAGGTCGTGCGGGGCGCCGACCTGATCCGGAGCACCTTCCGCCAGCTCCTGCTCTACCGGGCGCTCGGGCTGCCCGCCCCGCGGTTTCATCACTGCGCCCTCCTGCTCGATGCGCAGGGGGTCCGGCTGGCGAAGCGCCATGACGCGCTCAGCTTGCGCGCGCTGCGGGAACAGGGCATCACTCCAGAACACGTGAGAGAAAGATTTAAGCTCCCATGACGGCCAAGATCGGCGTCCTCAACATCTCCGACCGCGCCAGCGCCGGTGTCTACGAGGACACGCCCGGCCAGGCCTGCGTCGCCCTGCTGCGCGCGTGGCTTGCGACCCCGTTCGACCTCGACTACAAGGTCATTCCCGATGAGCGGGCGACCATCGAGTCCGAGCTGCTCCGTCAGGCCGACGAGGCGGGGTGCTGCCTGATCGTGACGACGGGCGGAACCGGGCCCGCCCCCCGGGACGTCACGCCCGAGGCCACGGCGTCCGTCTGCGAAAGGCTCCTGCCGGGTTTCGGCGAACTGATGCGGGCGGCCTCCCTGCGCGTGGTGCCGACCGCCATCCTCTCCCGGCAGACTGCCGGGACGCGGGGCCGGACGCTGATCGTGAACCTGCCGGGGCGGCCCAAGGCGATCCGCGAGAACCTCGAAGCCGTCTTCCCGGCCATCCCCTATTGCATCGACCTCATCGGCGGCCCGCGGCTGGAAACGCGTGAGCCCATGAAGGCGTTCCGGCCGGGCCAGGGCTGAGGCGGTCCGGGCATTGGCAAATTCGCGGGGTCGGTCCAGCTACGGCGCGGCCGCATCCCGGGCGGCCTGGACCCGCGCCAGGCTCTCCCGGATCGCCGCGTCGCCGGGACGCAGCCGGACGGCTTCCTGGAGCTGGGCGGCGGCCTCCCGCAGCCGCCCGGCGTGCGCGAGGGCGATCCCAAAATTATTGCGCGAGGCGGCGTCCGCCGGCTCCAGGGCGACGGCCTGCTGGTAGCTTGTCGCCGCCGCCGCGGGCTGGCCCAGCTTGAAGAACGCGCTGCCCAGGGTGTTGAGCGCGTCCGGATAGTCCGGCCGCGCGGCGAGGGCCGCCCGCTCGTGCGCCACGGCCTCGTCCGCCCGGCCGGCGGCCAGCAGGGCCAGCCCGAGATTGTACTGCGCCTCCGCGTAGCGCGGCGCCGTCGCCACCGCCCGGAGGTACTCGGCGATCGCCTCGTCGGTCCGGCCCGCCCGCAGGAGAAGGGTGCCCAGGCCGTTGTGGGCCTGCGGGTAGCCCGGATCGAGCCGGGCGGCCGTGGCGTATTGCTCCCACGCCCCAGCCGCGTCCCCGCTCTTCAGCAGGACGGCACCGAGATAGCCATGCGGCCGCGCCGCCGCCGGCCGTCGGGCCACCGTGTCCCGCCAGAGCCGCAGGTCACTCCCGTACACCGCATTGCGCCGAAACGTCAGGATGCCGTAGGCCGCGGCCAACGGCAGGCAGACGGCGCAGCAGACCAGGATGACCCGCCCGCCCGCCCGCCGGGCTGCTTCCGCCAGCGCCAGGACCAGCAGCGCCCAGACGGCCGCCAGCGGCAGGTACATGCGGTGCTCCACGATCATCTGGGTCGTGCCGGGAATGACACTCGAGGTCGGGGCCAGGATCAGGAAGAACCAGCAGCCCAGAAACCCCAGCGCCCGGTGGCGCCGGCCGCAGGTGGCGGCGACAGTCAGGCCCAGCAGCAGCCCGATCATCACCGCCGCGGGCACAACCTCGCCGGCGCCGCGGATCCAGAGGGTGCCATAGTCAAAGATCAGCGGATGGGGCCAGACCGACAGCCGGAGGTAGCGGACCAGCGCCGGGAACTGCGTGAGCGCGTAGGCCCACCAGGGCACGCCATTGCCGAAGCCGATCGAGCCCCCGCGATTGTGCGTGCCGAGCATCAGGGCGCCGAGCAGGAGCCAGGTGGCCGCGAGCCCCCCGTGGCAGCCGCGTCGCGCGGCCCACGCCCCGCGGAAGGAGCCGGCGAGGAAGGCGCGGTCGTAGAGCAGGACGAGCAGCGGCGCCGCCACCATCACCTCCTTGGTCGCCATCCCGGCGGCGCAGGCCGCCACCGCGGCGACCGCCCAGGCCGCCCGGGCCCCGCCCGCGCCCGGCGGCGACTCTGCGTGCCGAATAAACGAATACAAGGTCAGCAGGAAAAACAGGCCCATCAGCGACTCCGCCCGTTGGATGGTGTAGGTCACCGCCTCGGTCTGCAGCGGGTGCACCGTCCACAGGAGCGCCACCAGGCCGCCCAGGACCGCCGGTGGCAGCGGGCCGCCGTCGCCGGGGGCCCGCTCCAGCGTCCGGCGCACGATCCCGAAGAGCGCCAGCCCGGCCAGCAGGTGGATCAGGAGGTTGCCGGCGTGGTAGCTCCAGACCGCCGGGCCGCTGATCGCGTAATTCAGGGCCAGCGACAGGTTCAGGATCGGCCGGCCGCCCACCGTCTGCCCGCCGGCAAAGGGCGGGTGGAGCACCGCCCCCAGGTCCCCCAGGTGCCGGATCGACCGATTTTCCAGGATGGAGCCCGCATCATCGTAGGTGAAGGGCCCCCTGAAGCTGCCGGCGTACGCCGCCAGGCCGGCCAGCACCAGGATCACGGCCATCAGCCGGCGGACCGCCGGGGCCTTCATGGTCCCGGAGTGCGCGGCAGCGACCGCAGCCGGGCCAGATTCCGCTGGGCGTCGGCGTAGTCCGGCCGCAGCCGGACCGCCGCCTCGAATTCATAGCCGGCCTCGCCGAGGCGGCCCAGCTGCGCCAGGGTGCCGCCGAGATTGTTGTGGGTCGTGGCGTCATCCGGCGCGAGCCGCAGCGCCTGCTGGTACTCGGCCACCGCCTCCGCGAGCCGCTGCATCCCCACCAGGGCGTTGCCCAGGCTCGCATGCGCCTCTGCGTAGGCCGGCCGGATCCGAATGGCCTGCTGGAGATTGGCGATCGCCTCCGGCAGCTGGTCCGCATCGATCAGGGCGCTGCCCAGGCTGTTGTACGCCTCGGCGTCCCGCGGATTGAGCCGGAGCGCCGCCTGGTACTGCTGGATCGCCTCCGGCACCCGGTGCAGCTGCACCAGCGCATTGCCGAGATCGTCATGGGCGTCCCCGTAGTCGGGGCGCCGCCGCAGCACTTCCCGGTAGCGGGCGACCGCCCCGTCCAGCTGCCCCGCCTGCTCAAGGGCGATGCCCAGGTTGAGTTCGGCATCGGGATAGTCCGGCTGCAGCCGCAGCGCCTCCTGGAACTGCGCGATCGCCTCCGGCACATGGTTGGTCTGGGCCAGGACGTTCCCGAGATTGTTGTGCGCCTGCGCAAACCGGGGCCGGAGCCGGATCGCCTCGCGATACTCCGCACCCCCCTCGTCGGTCCGGCCCAGGGCCGTCAGGGCGATCCCGAGGTTGTTGTGGGCCTCGGCGTAGCTGGGCTGGATCTGCAGCGCCGCCCGATACTGTGCGATCGCCCCCGGCGCGTTTCCCTCAGCGTACAAGACCACCCCCAGGTTATAGTGGGCGTATTCGTTGGCCGGGTGCTTCGCGACCGTGTCCGTCCAAATAGACTCCTCGGTGCGGTAATCGTAGTTGCGCGCGAGCGTGCCTCCCACCGCCGCCAGGGCCAGGACCGTCGCCAAGGCGGCCGCCAGCGCCCGCGGGCCGCGCCGCCGCAGGCGGCCGCCCACCCCGACGACCCCCAGCGCGATCAGGGCGGCCAGGGGCAGGTACATCCGGTGCTCGGCCGCGGTCTGGCGGATGCCCGGCACGATGCTGCTGGTCGGCGCCAGGATCACGAAGAACCAGGCCCCCAGGAACCCCAGCACGGGCCGGCGCCGCAGCGCCCAGACCGTCGCGGCCAGAAGAGCCAATACGACGACCGCATAGGGCACGACATCCCAGGCGCCCTGGGCCCATTCCGTGCCGTAATCGAAGACCAAGGGAGACGGCCAGAACGCCAGTTTCAGGTAGCGGGCCACGGCCCGGAACTGGCTCAGCGCATACTGCCACCACGGGATCGCCACCCCGAAGCCGATCGATCCCCCGCGGTTGCCGCCCGTCCCGCCCACCAGCCAGGCCAGGAGGAGCCAGGTGGCCGCCAGCCCAAGGTGCAGCCGGCGATGGCGCCTCCAGGCGGCCTTGAACGAGCCGCTGACGAACGTCCGGTCGTAGAGGAAGACCAGGACCGGCGCGGTCACCATGGTCTCCTTGGTCGCCATGCCCGCCAAACACGCCAGCCCCGCCAGCCAGAACCAGGGTCCGGCGGACCGGGCCGGAGCCTCCTCGCCGTCCGCCCCCCGGACGAACCCGTAAAAGGTCAGCAGAAAGAACAGCGCGGCCAGCGACTCCGCCCGCTGGGCGATATAGGTGACCGACTCGACCTGGAGCGGATGCACCGTCCAGAGCAGCGCAATGACGCCGGCCAGGCCCGCGGCCGCCTCCACCTTCATCCGGCGCAGGGTGCGATGCGCCAGGCCCAGGAGGGTCAGGCCCGCCAGCAGGTGGAAAAGCAGGTTGGCCGCGTGATAGCTGCCCACGTGCGTGCCGGTGAGGGCATAGTTGACCGCCAGCGAGAGATTGAGGAGGGGCCTTCCGCTCGTCGTCGCGCCATTCAGCGCCGGCGGCGACAGGACCGTGCCGAGGTCACCCAGGTGCCGGATGGAGAGGTTCTGAACGATCGACGGCTGGTCATCGAAGAGGAAGGGAACCGCCAGGCTATCCGCGTAAGCCACGATGCCCGCGGCCGCGATCAGGGCTCCCAGCAGCAGGAGGGTTCGGCGGGTTTCCCCGGGGCCAGGCATGGAGAAGCGGTGTCAATTCCGCGTCGGGGAGTCGAGCCACAACCGGACCGGATTCAGGGACAAAAAAAGGCGGCCGCATTGCTGCGGCCGCCTCGAGATCAAAAAGTACCGGCTTCTTAGAAGTCCAGCTTGGCGCCGATTTCGGCCTGGTACCGGGAGAGATCGGTAAAGGTCGTGACCGGGTCGAGCGTGTTCGAGTTGAAGTAGTAGATGTACTGGCCCTGGCCGCCGTTGCCGGCCGCGTTGTAGCTGGCGCCCGCCACGCGACGGTAGTACGGGAAGTCCTCGCCGCTCACGATGCCCCAGCTGCGATTGAAGAGATTCGCGAAGTTGGTGCAATCGACGTACAGCGAGAGGCGGGCGTGGCCCGTGATCGGGATGCGCTGCTCGAGATGGACGTCGATCGTGTGCTCCCAGGGGCTGTAGGCCGTGTTGCGGCCGACAATCTTGCCCATCTCGTTGCGCAGGGACGAGGTCGACAGCCAGCTGAAGAAGTTGGCTTCCTCCGTCGCGCTGTTCCAGCCGACCTTCGGGTCGCTCGGGCCCGAGGGGACGTAGAACAGATCGTTGCTGCTGAATCCGTCGCCGTTGGCGTCACCCGTGAAGGTCCAGGTGTAGGGATGGCCGCTCTGCACGCGGAAGACCGCGGTCAGGACCGTCTTGGCCTTCGCGTCGTTGAAGAAGTTGAACTGGCGCGAGAGCTGCGCGACGAACTTCTGCGGGACGTTGTAGTCGGAGGTGGCCGCGACATCCTCGTTCGGATTGGCGTAGGCGCGGCTGGTGAAGTTCGACGAGGCCACCGACGAGCGCAGGGCGCTCACATCGGTCGCGTGCTCATGCGTCCAGTAGAACGAGAAGGACCAGTCGTGGATCATCGGCCGGGCAATCGCCAGGGTCGTGTCGGCCGACATGCCATGGTCGGTGTTCACGAGCTCGTAGGCGTTGTTGAAGTTCGTGTTCTGCACCAGGGTCGCGGACCCGGCCGAGGTCGACGAGGTCGGGACACCCACGACACCGGTGTTGAAGCCGGGGTAGATGTTGCCGTTGAAGCGCTGGCGGCCGTCCGGCATGAACTGCGAGCCGGAGGTGGCGCGGAGCTGGTTCCAGACCTTCCAGCTGGCGGCCTTCTCGACGCGCAGGTAGTCCTGCTCGGCCGTGAAGACCAGGTTCAGCCAGGGCAGCTCATGATCGATCGCGATGTTGGTCTTCCACGACGCCGGCGGCTTGAAGCCCTTCTGGACGAAGTTGAGGATCGGCACCGGGGGGCTGCCCGCGGGAACCTGCTGGGTGAACGGGTTCGGATTGAACGTCAGGGTCGCATCGACCGCCGCCGTCGGGGTGACGCGGCCAAGGGTGCCGTTCATGTCATAGGAGTCCGCCAGCCACACCGCGGGGTTCGTGCCCTGGAAGAGGCCGGCGCCGCCGCGGACCTGGGTCTTGAGACCATCCATCTTCGGGAGATCGTAGTTGAACGAGAGCCGGGGCTCGACGGTGTAGTTGCCGTTGTCCGTGTAGGTGTTGTTATAACCGAACGCGTTGACGAACGGGGCATTGTAGAGCGGCTTGTTCGAAACGTACGGGTCGTCCACGCGGACGCCGTAGGTCAGGGTCAGCTTGTCCGAAGGACGCCACTGGTCCTGGATGCCGGCGCCGAAGATGGTGTACGCGAAGTTGGCGAAGGCCGCCGAGATCGGGTTGCCATTGAGGCCGGTCGCCAGGGAGTAGGACGTGATGCCGTTGCCCGCGGCGAACGCGGCGGCATTGTTGAACGTGTAGCTGCCGTAGGCGGCCTGGACGAAGTCATCCAGGGCCCAGCTGCGGTCGGAATCCACGCCGGCGGTGATCTTGTGATTGCCGATCGTGTAGTCGCCGTAGAACTTGCCGACCGTGTCGCTCGTGAAGGTCAGGTTCAGCTGGCGGGAGAATTCCGTGCCGAGGTGGACGGTGCCCGAGGTGGTGGCGGCGCCGGTCGCGACGATCGTGCCGGGGACGTTCGCGATGAACACCTCGGGGAACGGCGTGCCGTTGTTGATCGGGGAGGCCACATACTTGGTGTATTCGGCCGTCAGCTCCGTGTGGAGGTCAGGCGTCCAGTTCGAGTCGATCTGGGCTTCCCAGGCGTTCGTCAGGCGGGGCTGCTGGTACCAGTAGTTGCTGAGGGACGTCGTGCCGGAGGCGTTGAAGCTCGCGAACTGCGGGACGGTCGTGTCGTTGCGCCGGTAGGTGACCGACAGGCGGTGCTGGTCGGAGATGACCCAGTCGATCTTGCCGACGTAGGTCTTGCCGGTGCTCAGCGCGTTGGCGTTCAGGTTGCCGGCGGCGTAGTTATACTTGGTCTGCGCGGTGGAGACGATCGAGGCCAGGGTGGTGGCGTCCGGGACGTAGGCCGGGCTCGGCGGCGCCGAGACGTTGTGGATGTAGTCGTAGGCGAAGAAGAAGAAGAGATGGTTCTTGATCAACGGGCCGCTGAACGTGGCGGTGTCGCGGTAGTTGCGATAGGTCTCCTGGGCTCCCGTGACCGGGTTCTTGCCGCGCAGGGCCTGGTCGGAGTAGGAGTAGCGGAAGGAACCGTGGAAGTCATTCGTGCCGGATTTGATGACCGCGTCAATCAGGGCGCCGGTGAAGCCGGTGAACTGGATGTCGTAGGGGTCGAGCTGAATCGAAACGGACTGCAGGGCGTCGTACGGAATCGGGCTGAACCAGGAGGACGTCCCGTTGCCGTTGAGGCCGAAGGTGTCGTTCACCTGCACGCCGTCGATCAGGTAGGAGTTGTAGCGGTAGTTCTGGCCGGCCGCGCTCAGCTGGTACTCACCGGTGGAAGTATTCTCCACCAGGGTGAAGCGCGAGTCGTTCTGGGCCAGATCCTGCAGATCCTGGCGGATGCTGGGGGTCTGGGTGACGGCGTAGGCGTCAAGAGTGTTGACCGTGCCGGTCTTGTTCACCCCGAAGGTGTCGCCGCGCTCTTCCTGGACGCTCATGGCCTCGAGGGTGATCACCTCGGAGCTGACCGTGAAGTTAACGTCGGGCGTGGTGCCGAGCTCGATGTAGGTGCCCGCCTGGGTCGAGGGCGCCATGCCGGGGGCCGAGACCGTGATGGAGTAGGGCCCACCGAGGCGCAGACCGGAGAAGTTGTACTCGCCGTTGCCCTGCGTGACCGCAGTGGAGCGGGAATTGGTCGACGTGTTGGTCGCGACAACCGTCGCGCCGGCAACTGCCTTGCCACCCTTATCGGTGACGAAGCCGGCAATTGAGCCCGTCGTGGCGCTCTGACCGAAGACGCTATTGGTGAGTACGAAAAGCAGGGCAAAGAGCCCCGCCAGCAGGTATCGCGGTGATTTGTAATGCATGGTGTTGGTGTGTACTGACTACTTACGAAACAGAGGGTAAATTGACCACTGGCGCCATATGCGCCGAAAGGATGGGGGCAGGGATGAAGGAAATGCCTTCGTCCCAGAGTTTATCAAGCCTCGATCCTGCCCTTCTGCCCCGTGTCACCGTTTCTTAACAAGTGGACGAACAGTCAAAGGCTAGGTGGAAGCGTGAGGATCAAAATGCAGGAGGGATGCCAAGGGCGAGATTATTTTTGAACGAATGTGAACGATGCGTTTTGCGAAAAGCCGCGCGTTTACTGTGCATTTTGCACGAAAAAAAGGGCGTTCGGAGCCACCAGCCAAGGGGTTTCAGTTTTTCATATGTTTGATATTCATAATGTTGTGTCACAGACACCGGTGGTTGGCACGCATCAAGGTAAAGGGGAAGGCAACTCCAGACCCATCCACTTATGAATACCACGACCTCCCCCGCCCCGACCCAGACCGCTCCGTCCGCCGCCCGTACCGAACGCTCGATCGCCGCTCAGGCCGGAGCCGCTCATGACGCCGAGTTGGTCAGCCGCTTCAACAAGGGCGAGGAGTCCGCCTTTCTGGAGATCATGACCCGGTATCAGGCCAAGATCTTCACCGTGACCCAGGGGCTGCTCCACAACCGGGGCGATGCCGAAGAGATCACCCAGGACACCTTCGTCCGCGCCCACCGCAATCTCGGGGGCTTCCGCGGGGATTCCTCGCTCGCCACCTGGCTGCACCGGATCGCGGTCAACCTGGCCCGCAACCGTTACTGGTACTTCTTCCGCCGCCGCCGGCACGCCACGCTCTCCCTCGACTGCCCGATCAGCGACGAAAGCGACGCCACCCTCTCCGACCTGATCTGCGCCGACGCGCCCGATCCGGCCCGGATCAGCACCCGCGAGGAGTTCGGTACCCTGGTTTCCGAGTGCATGGACACCCTCGAGTCCCACCACCGCGAGGTGCTGGTCCTCCGGAATGTCCACAACCATTCCTACGACGAGATCGCCGCCCGCCTGGGGATCAACGTCGGCACGGTCAAGAGCCGGATCGCCCGAGCCCGGGAAAGCCTTCGCGTGAAGCTGGCGGAAACCTGCCCGGAGTTCGCCCCGGATGCCGACCCCTCCGACTGGTTCGAGCCCGTCCGCAATCCGGGCCGCCTCGTGCCGGCCTGGGCCTAACTTAGCCAGGGATCACTTAACCTCCCCGGGATCGCTCTGCGGTCCCGGGGTTTTTTAATGAGCGGGGCCCTTCGTCGGTCCCGTGTCGCCCGACCCTAATAGGTGGGCGTCGCCAAGGGGCTGTTCACGTCCGCACTGCCCACCCCCACGATCCGCCAGTTATTGACCGGGGTCGAGGGGATCACATGGTGCCGTTCCACCCAGTCGATCAACAGATCGCGGATGGGCACGCTGGCCCGCATGACGACGGGTGCGGTCTTGAACATCGCGTACCCGCCGCCACCGCTGTAGCGGTAGTTGTTCATCGCCAGTCGGAAGGTCTGGTCGGGCTGCAGCGGCGCCCCGTGATACATAAGATGCTGGATCCGATCACCATAGGGACGACTAATGTCCATTTCGTAGGAGACGCCCTCGGCCTTGTCGAAGTTGTAGAGATAGAAGTCAGGGTTCACCAGCTGGCTCAGGGTCTTGCCGGGCGCATAGGGCAGGAAAAACCGCGCCGAATGCTCCAGGGCCTCCTTCAGCTGCCGGCCGGTGGCCTGCACGACGACCAGGGTATTCTCATACACATAGAGGGCGGCCAGCTCCCGCACCGTCGTCTGCCCCGCGTGGATCCGCGCCTGGGGGTTGAAGACCGACGCCAGCGAGACGTCCGCCGAGCCCGCCTCCAGCTGCACCCGCTGGACCAGGTCGAGCATGGCCGAATCCGCGAAATTTGAGCGGGAATCGAGATCACGGTCACAGGTGCCCACGGGTTGGGACAGCCAGCGCTCGGTCTCCTCATGATAGGGCTTGGCCAGCCGAAGAACCTCCGGATCGGGGGTGACGCCCTGCATCGAGAGCGAGACGCTGGACTTGGCCGTGACCTGCCAGGCCCCACCGCCCGCCCGCTCGAAATAGAGGTCGGCCTTGATGAGGTGGTCGCCCCACCGCCCCGCCTGCGCCAGCAGGACACCGTTGACCACCAAATTGGGAACGTCCTGGTGGGTATGGCCCATCAGGATCAGGTCCACGCCCGGCACCTCGCGGGCGATGGCGATCGCGCGATTCTCATTTGGCACCGCCCCGACGGCGGTGGCACCCGTGCCCAGGTTCTGCTCGAGACCCATGTGCATGGTGATCACTACCGCGTCGACATGCTCGTCCCGGCGGAGCACGGCGACCCATTTGCGGGCCTCCGCCACCGGCTCGCGGAATTCCAAGCCGGGATAGTTTTCCGGACCGTCCCAATAGGGAACACCGGGCGTCGTCAGTCCGAGGATGCCGATCCGCACTCCCTTCACCTCCTTGACGATGTAGGGGGTGTAGGCCGATTGGCCGGTGTCCTTGCGGTAGATGTTGGCCGAGATCCACGGAAACCGGGCCTCCGCGTGCGCCTTGTCCTGCACCGCCAGGCCAAAATTGAAGTCATGGTTGCCCAGCGCCATCGAGTCATAGTGCAGGTAGTTCATCACCAGCATCATGGGGTCGATCGGGGCGTTGTTACGCCGCGCGTGAAAGTAGACCAGCGGATTGCCCTCCAGCGTGTCGCCGCTGTCCACCAGCAGGAGCCAGGGGTCGTCGGAGCGCAGCCGCTGGAGGACACTCGAAATCTTGGCCAGGCCCCCCTCGTACGGAAAATCATTCGAATAATCGACGGGATAGATCCGGCCGTGCAGGTCGGTGGTCGAGGCCAGCGTGACGTGGGCGTACGCCGCGCCGTCGGGCGCCGGCGCGGCGCCGAGCGCCGAGGCCAGGCCCAGCAGGGCGACCGGCCAGAGAAGAAGGGCGGCGGGGGTTCTCACGGCGCAGGGGGGGCTTGCTTGGTCGCCTGCCGCTGAACCAGCTCGGACTGCAGGAACACGTCGGGACCGGCTTCGCGCCAGGCCGTGAGCCAGAGGGATCCGAGCATCTGCGATCCCTTGAGGATCTGTTCCTCGATGAACGGCTTGCCGTCCAGGCTACCCGGGGTGCCGTCGGCCTTGAGCTTGCCCTCCTTCTCCAGCCGGTAGAGGGGCTCGACCTCCTTGTTCTGCCCGATGACGAAATTCATGATCGCGACAAAAATGGGGCTCCGTCCGTCGGGCCGCACTGCCGTGTCGAGGACCTGCGCCGGAACGACGCGCGGCTCGAGGCTCTTTTCGGTGATGCCCGCGCGGCCAATGAACCCGCCGCCGGCGCCGCCGCCGTCGATCCAGTCATGGATCGACGACCGCCGCGTGTAGCCATTCGGATTGGACACCTTCCAGCCGAATCCGCCCCAGCCATGATGGTGGACCGTGACGTGCAGGGGCTGGGAGCTGTCGCCCACAAAATGGCCCATCAGGCCCATCAATTCGACGATCAGGCTCTCGGTGTTGGCCACATCGGCCGGCGTGCCGTACTGGCGGTAAGTTTTCCATTGGGAAAAGAGCTCCTGCAGCTGCCCGTAGTCGTTGGCGACCGCCCAGGGCAGGGTCCCGGGCAGCTGGTAGCGGTGGTTGTAGTCCCGTTCCGGCTCGAGCGGCGGGAACTGATCGGCGTGCGCGGCCCGGGCGGCGGCGAACTGCACGATGAAGTCGTCCAGGAAGGGCGTGACCGTCGTCGGATCGATGCCGGCGGCGGTAAGCTGTTCCAGATCGATGTCGTGCTCCTGGTCGACGATCTGGCGGAACGGGCCGCTGTGCGAGCTCCGCCAGCGGTCCGGCTCGGTCCCGAGGAAGACGATCCGCTGCGCGTTGACCCCGTCCCGCACAAAGGCCGGAAAATCCGCCGGCAGGGAATTGAGGGCCAGCTGGTTGATGGCTCGGTGGGTCGGGGCGGCCCAGGCGTGCAGGGCCACCGGCAAGGCCGCCGCGAAGAAGACGGAAAGACAGAGGGGGAGGCGCATTTTCATGATAGGGGGGGGGATGCCGGTGGGGCGGAGAAGAGTCAGGACGGACGGCGGGGCGGTTGGAAGCCTTTGGGCGGAGCGGATTCCGGAGCCGCGGGAACAGCCGGAAGCAGATGCGCAGCCGCCGGGGCCATTCCGTGCGCCGCACCCGGACGAAGGCTATCGATGGCCGCGACATAGGCGTGGATCCCCGCCAGCATGGCCTCTGCCATCTCCTGCCGAAACGCGGGCGTCGCCACGCGCCGGCCCTCCGCGTCATTGGTGAGGAAGGCGGATTCGACCAGGATGCCGGGACAATTGAGCGGCCGGAGCACGCCCAGGTGCCGCAGGCGCTCGCCCCGGTCCTCCGTGCCGAGGCGGCGGTGCAGTTCCTCGTGCATCGCATGGGCGAAGAGCACGCTCCAGGCGTTGAAGCGAACGACCGAGGCCAGGCCCAGCTCGCCGTCATCGACTCCGGAACCCCAAGACGCGGTGGCGCGCTGGTGCTCCGGCGGGAAGGTATAGACCTCCGTGCCGTGAGAGCTCACGTCCGAAGCCGTGCCGCCGGCGTTGAAATGTATGCTGAGGAAGAGATCGGCGTGCTTCGTGTTGGCGAATTCCGCGCGCAGAGGCAGGTCAACCTTGGGATCGTTCGCGAAGCGGCTGTCGTTGGTGCGGGTCATCACCACCTGGTAGCCCTGCGCCTCGAGCAATTTCCGCAGCCGCAGGCCCACATCGAGGGTGAAGGTTTTCTCCATCAGATGGAGCCGGGGATTCTGGGTGCCATTGTCCGAGCCGCCATGCCCGGGATCGATCGCGATCACATGCACGGAGGGCGGCGGCGGGGACGCCGCCGGACGCAGGAGCGGCAGCAACCGGTGCTCGAAATCGATCCGGCTGAAATAGAGCTGGCCGGCGCGCACGACCGTCGGGTCGCCCAGGAAGATCTTCAGCCCGTCGAGGCTGATTTCCTTGAGGTCGGTGGCGCCCGGGGCCGGCACCTCCAGGTGGTGGGCGCCGTCGCTGAGCAGCAGCCGTTTGGCGCCCTCATAGCGCACCTTGAGCCCGAGCCGGGCCGCGACGTCGGTCGCGCGCACGTATTCCACCCTGCCAATGCGCACATTGGCGATCGGGGTCGGCCCCGCGGCGCGCAGGAGGGCCGCGCCAAGCAAAAAGCCCAGCAGACGGAGAGCCGCCCGCGCCATGGCCCGATCAGGCGCCCGTGGCCGCAGCCGGAGGCTTGGGGGGACGGGGAGCGCGCGGAGCCTCTTCGGCCGGACCTTCGTCTTCCGCCCCTTCCTCAATCTGCGCGCCGTGATGGAGCTTCGGCTTCCGCTTGTTGACCGGGAGCGGCGTCAGCATCACGTGAATGTTGCGGCCGAGCAGCTTGGGCTCGGCGTCGGGATGGCCCATGCCGTCCAGCTCCTTCATGCCGCGCTTGATGACCTCGAAGCCGATCTCCGTATGGGCCATTTCACGGCCGCGGAACTTGAGCCGGAGCTTCACCTTGTTGCCGTGCGCGAGGAACTCCTCGGCGTGCCGCAGCTTGGTCATGAAGTCGTTGTCGGCGATCCGCGCCGTGAACTCGATTTCCTTGATCTTGCTGCCGGTCGGCTTCGTGTGGGAATGCTTCTTCTGCTCCTCGTACACGTACTTGCCGAAATCCATGATGCGGCAGACGGGCGGCTGCGCGGTGGGGGCCACCTCGACCAGGTCGAGGCCCACCTCGAGCGCGAGGTTGATCGCCTTCGGCGTGTCCAGGATGCCGAGCTGCTTGCCCTCGGGCGAGATCACCCGGACCTGCGGGACCTTGATGCGGTGGTTGCGGCGAATGCCGGCAAACGGGTCGTTATTACGACGCTGAAAATAAGCGGGGCGGCCGCCAGTGCCGGCGGGAGAAAACGGTAAGGCCATCAATAGTTCGGTCTGGTGATTAGTGGCGGCAAGTATCGGGCCAAGCCGGCCCCATGACAACTGTAATCAGGCAAAACCGGCCGCTCATCAGACGCTGAAGCTCTCGCCGCAGGAACAGCTGGCCTTGGCATTGGGGTTCGTGAACTTGAACCCGCCACCGATCAATTTGTCGGAGTAATCGACCAATGTCCCCTTGAGATAGAGGGCGGTCTTGGGATCGACCAGGACGGACGCCCCGGCCGTCCGGACCAGGATGTCGCCCCGGTTGGGCTCGGGGGTGAACCGGAGCTTGTAGCTCAAGCCGTTGCAACCGCCGCCGCTGATCGCCACCCGCAGGAAATCGCCCTGGCCCTCGCGGGCGATCAGCGCCCGGACCTTCGCTCCGGCCGGTTCGGTCAGGGCCACCAGGCGCTCATTGCCCTCCCGCACCCCTTCCAGGGGGGCGGCGGGCGCGGTAGCGGTCGAATTCATGCTGACTTCAATGCAACCAGTTTTCGCGCAATTGCGACCGCATTTGCGAAACTTCGGGGGCTGGCCCGGCCCTGGCCGGCGATGGAAAAGGCAGTTCCGTGGTCCGGGCTGGTTCGGATATGGGGCAGCCCCAGGGTCACGTTCACGGACTCGTCGAAATCCACGGTCTTAAGCGGCGCCAGGCCCTGGTCGTGATAGAGCGCCAGGACGACGTCGAACTCGCCCCGCAGCTGCCGGGCAAAGACCGTGTCGCCGGCCTGCGTCCGGGACAGTCCCGGAAACTGGGGCCGGAGCGCATCCAGCAGAGGATCAATGACGTCGCGCTCCTCGGTGCCGATGATGCCCCCCTCCCCCGCATGCGGGTTGAGGCCGCAGACGCCGATGCGAACGGGTGCGGCCGGCCCCAGATCGGCCCGGGCGAGCTCCGCGGCGGCCCGCACGGTGCGCGCAAAATCAGCCGCGGTGAGATGGGCGGGGACCTCGCGGAGCGGAATGTGCCAGGTGAGGAGGGCCACCCGCAGCTTGCCGCCGGAGAAGGCCATGGTGGGCGCGCCGCCCCAGCGCGCCGCAAAAAACTCGGTCTGGCCGGGAAACTCCCAGCCGATCCGGACCAGTTCCGCCTTGCTGATCGGCCCCGTCACCGTGCCCGCGAACTCCCCGGAGCGGCAGCCGGCAGCCGCGCGCTCGAGGGCGGCCCAGGCGACCAGGGCGCCCTCCCCGCTCGGCTGGCCGGGTTCGGCCGCGAAGTTCTCGAGACCGACGGGGATCCTGGCTCCCGCTGTCGGCAGTGTTTCCAGCCAGCGGGCCGGCCCGATCACCGCGGTCTGACCCGCCTCGTCGGGATGGGCCGCGAGCCAGGCCGCCACGACCTCCGGCCCGATGCCGGCCGGGTCGCCGCAGGTGAGGGCCAGAAAGCCGCTCATGGCGCGCTCAGGCCTCGGACAAGACCCCGGGCGTCCGCTTCCGGACAAAGCCCCGCTTGCCCGCCGCGAAGAATTCCAGGAACTGGCGGCTCTCGGCCACCTCGTAGCGGCCGGTGGCGAGGGCGGCGGCGGCGTGCTCGCGCAGGTTGCCGACGGGCCCATAGACCGCCCGGAAGGCCTCCTTCAATTCCCGGACGGCCTCCGGCTTGAGCCCGCGGCGCCGGAGGCCGACCAGGTTCAACCCGGCCAGCTCGTCCCGCTCCGCCACCATCGTGAAGGGCGGAATATCGAGGGTGATGCGCGAGATCCCCCCGACGATGGCGTTCTCGCCGATCCGGACAAACTGGTGGAAGGCGGCGCCGCCGCCCAGGATGGCGCGATGGCCGACCTCGACATGGCCGGCCAGGAGGACGGCATTGGCGATCACCACACCGTCGCCGACCACACAGTCATGCGCCACGTGGCTGCCGGCCATCAGCAGGCAGTTCTGGCCGACGACGGTGTACGCGCCCTCGCCCGTGGCGCAGTTGATCGTGACGTTCTCGCGGATCTTGGTGCCCGAGCCGACCTTCACGCCGCAGCGGGTGCCCGGCACGAACTTAAGGTCCTGGGGATCGCCCGCGACCACGGCAAAGGAATGGACCACCACCCGGTCGCCCAGGATGGCGCCGCGCTTGACGATCGCATAGGGATGAATCTCGCAGTCGGCGCCCAGCTGGGCGCCCGCTTCGACGATGGCCGTGGGATGGATCTGGGTCGGCATGGGGGTTGAAGTCTCAAGGGCGGGACCGGGGCAGGTCGAGCTGCGCTTCCTTCAGGAGGTCGTAATTCTTGAGGATGCGGATGACCTGCAGGGTGTCGCTCTTCTTGTAGCTGCGGTTGATTTCGACCTTCTCGATCAGGTCGAGCAGCATGGCCCGGAAGGAGATGATGGCGTCGACGCCGTGCGCCTTGAGCAGCTCGACGCTCTGGGAGCGGAAGGGCTCGGCGGTCGGCAGGGCGGGCAGGACCAGCACCTTGGTGACCGCGCGCTCGGCCGTCTCGGCCGCGCCGGGGGCAAAGAGACGCTTGGCCTGCCGGACGACATTCTCCTCAAGGAAACTGAAGATCTTCTCCGGCGCGTTGCGCAGCATCGCCGGGGTGAACACATCCGTGTGCCAGGGCTTCACCGCCACGATGGCGCGCTGGATGAAGGGCAATTCCGAGGCGAAGAGGAAGAAATCCGGGGACCGCGCCCCCTTTTCCCAGCCCGGGTTGTACACCAGCAGGTCGATCTCCTCCTCGCTCGTCTTCTTGCGGGCCTGGACCTGGTACTTGCGGACCTGGCGGACAAAAAAGCCGTTCTGTTCGAAGTATTCCCGGACAATGCCTTCGTCGATCGCGGACATGCTGCGACTATACCGCGCCCACCGCGCGAAAGCTAGCGTCGACCAGCGCCGGATCCACCGCGCCCTGCACGGCGGCCTGGCCGATGCCGCGCAGGACGATGAAGCGCAGGGCGCCCGCCCGCACCTTCTTGTCCCGGGCCATCACCGCGCGCAGGTCGGCCAGCGGTAGGGGGGCCCGCAGCCGGACCGGCAGCGCGTGCGCCGCCAGGACGGCGTCGATGCGGGCGACCTCGGCGGCCGTCAGGCCGCCCAGCGCCTGCGAGAGCCGTGCGGCGGCGGCGAGGCCGATGGCCACGGCCTCGCCATGGAGATAAGCGCCATACCCCGCGACCTGCTCGATCGCATGGCCGAAGGTGTGCCCGAGATTGAGGAGCGCCCGGCCCCCCTGGGGGGCCAGCTCCCGCTCATCCGCCTCGACGACCTTCGCCTTGATCGCGCAGCAGCGGCGCACGATCGCTGCCAGGTCGGTATGATCCAGGCTCAGCGGGCGGCGCTCCAGCTGGTGAAAAAGATCAGCGTCGCCGAGAAGGCCCGTCTTGATCACTTCAGCCGCGCCCGCCGCGAATTCGCGCGGCGGCAGCGTGCTCAGGAGACCGGTCGCGATGAACACCCCGCGCGGTTGATGGAAGGCGCCGGCGAGGTTCTTGCCCGCGGCGAGGTTGACGCCGGTCTTGCCGCCGACGGAGCTATCCACCATCGCGAGGAGGGTGGTCGGCACCTGAAAATAATCGATTCCGCGGAGGTAGCTGGCCGCGGCGAAACCACCCAGGTCGCCGATGACGCCGCCACCGACGGCAAAGAGCGCGCTCCCCCGATCGAGCCGTTCGTTCGCCAGGAATTCGAGGGCACGGCCCAGTTCGGCGATCGACTTGGAGCCCTCTCCCGGGGGCACGACGAAACGCGGCGCATCGCCAAACAACCCGCGCAGCACGGCCTCTTGCCGCGTGATGAGATTCTGATCGGTCACCACCGCGATCTTCCGGCCGGCGTCGGTCAGCGCCCGGACTTGGGCCTGGATCTCGCCCGTCAGCTCAGCCCCGAACAAAATCGGGTAGCTGCGTTCGCCCAAATTGATCTGAAGCGGCTCCATCTAAACCCCATAACATGTTGGCAGGTAATAGGGTCAACGCCTAATCCCGCCAGAGCACCGAGCGGTCGATCTCGGACAGCCGCGCCCGCCCGGTCAGCGCCATGGCTACTTCCAGTTCAGCCCGCAGGATATTGACCACATGCGCGACCCCGACGGGGCCCGCCGCAGCCAGGCCGTAGATCAGCGGCCGGCCGATGAGGACCGCGCGGGCGCCCAGGGCCAGCGCCTTGAGGATGTCGGTGCCGCGGCGGATCCCGCCGTCGACGATCAGGGGCAGCCGGCCGCCGACACGGTCGGCGATCCGCGGCAGGGCGTCGATCGTCGCCGGCTGGGTGTCGAGCGTGCGGCCGCCGTGGTTAGAGACGACGATGCCGGCCAGGCCGCGCTCGGCCGCCCGCTCGGCGTCGTCGACGCTCATGATGCCCTTGGCCAGGACCGGCATTTTGGTCAGCGACTGGAGCCACTCGAGGTCGCGCCAGGTCGGCGCCGTCGCGAGAAGGCCGCCGCAGAGTGAACCCGGCTCGACGCCGCGGCCCCCCATCGGCGAACTTCCGGGCAGATTCACGGCCTCGATGCCCTCGGGCAGCCGGAAGGCGGCGCGGTGCTCGCGGTTGCGCATGCCGCTGACCGGCGCGTCGACGGTGACGACGAGGGCCTGGTAGCCGGCGGACTCGGCCCGCTGGACGAGTTCGCGGGTGAGCCCGCGGTCGGGCTTCGGGTAAAGCTGGAACCAGAGGGGCGACTGCGCCGCCCGGGCGATCTCCTCCAGGGAGACGCTGGCGTGGGTGCTGACGATCATGCCGGCCTTGGCCGCGGCGGCACCCAGGACCGTGGCGAGTTCGCCGTCGGGATGGGCCAGTTTCTGGTAGGCCACCGGGGCGAGCAGGATCGGGAACTCGTGGGTGTGGCCGAACAGGGTCACCTCCGTGCCGCCCCCGTGCGAAAAATCCTCCAGCACCCGGCCGTTCAGCTTCAGTCGGTCGAAGGCGGCACGGTTCTCGCGCAGGGTGATTTCGTCGGCGGCGCCGCCGGTCAGGTAGGCCCATGCGGAGGGCTCCACCCGGGCGGCCGCGAGCGGCTCGTAGTCGGCGACGGCGACCACTTCCGGGGGAATGCGCGTGAGGGGGGGCGGGCGGTCCGGCATGGCGGGAAAGCGCAGGTTCTGGCAGAAACCGGGCGGAATGTCCAAGCCTGGGGCGCGGCGCCGGCCGGGGACCCCGCGCTGCTGCAACGTTAGACTCGATTCCGGCTGGTTTTCCGGGCCCTTCTGGTCCTGAGTGCCCTCCTCCCCGATGAAGAAAAACCCCGCCTACTTTCCCCGAATCCCCCGCATCGAGTATGAGGGCCCGGGCTCCGCCAATCCCCTGGCGTTTCGCCACTACGATCCCGCGCAGGTCGTCGCTGGCCGGCCGCTGGCCGACCACCTCCGCTTCTCGATCGCCTACTGGCATTCCTTCCGCGGCGTCGGCAGCGATCCCTTTGGCCCGGGCACAATCGTGCGGCCCTGGGAACGCGGCAAGGACGCGGTCGCGATCGCGCTGGCGCGGCTCGAGGCCGGCTTCGAGTTTTTTCAGAAGATCCGGGCTCCGTTCTGGTGCTTCCACGACCGCGACATCGCGCCGGAGGGGGCGACCCTCGCGGCCTCGAACCGGAACCTCGACCGCATCGTCACCCACGCGAAGGCCCTGCAGAAGCAGACCGGGGTGAAGCTGCTCTGGGGCACGGCCAACCTCTTCTCGAATCCCCGCTACATGTGCGGGGCGGCCACCAATCCCGACGCCCACGTCTTCGCCTACGCCGCGGCGCAGGTGAAGAAGGCCCTGGAGGTCACGCAGGAACTCGGCGGCGAAAACTACGTCTTCTGGGGCGGCCGCGAGGGCTACGAGACGCTTCTCAACACGGATCTCAAGCGGGAGCAGGCGCACCTGGCCGCCTTCCTGCACATGGCCCTCGATCACGCCAAGGCGATCGGCTTCAAGGGGCAGTTCCTGATCGAGCCGAAGCCGAAGGAGCCGACCAAGCATCAGTACGACTTCGATGTCGCGAGCGGCGTGGCCTTCCTCCGCACCCACGGGCTCGAGCGGCACTTCAAGTTCAACCTCGAGACGAACCACGCGACCCTCGCGGGCCACACCTTCCAGCACGAGATCGAGACCGCGGCCGCCCACGGGATGCTGGGCTCAATCGACGCCAACAGCGGCGACCTGCTGCTCGGCTGGGACACGGACCAGTTCAACACCGACGTGAAGGAGCTGACGCTCGCCATGACGAGCATCCTCCGCGCGGGCGGCCTGGGTTCCGGCGGGTTCAATTTCGACGCCAAGCTGCGCCGGCCTTCGGTCGACCTGGAGGATCTCTTTTACGCCCATATCGGCGGCTTTGACGCCTACGCCCTCGCCTTCAAGGTGGCCCGCCGGATCCTGGCCGACGGCAAGTTCGACGCGTTCGTGCGGGAGCGCTACGCGAGCTTCGACACGGGCTTTGGGGCGGACATCGAGCGGCGGAAGATCGGCTTCAAGCAGCTGGAAAAGCTGGTCCTGGGTTCGCTCGGCGAACCGACCCCGCGGAGCGGCCGGCAGGAGTACCTGGAAAACCTGCTCAATACCTACCTCCACTGACCGGCCCGCGGGCGGCCGGCTCAGGCGGGAAACACCGCCGCGCGCCGCGCCGCCCGGGCCCGCCAGGCGCGCTGCAAGGGATAGCGGACGGCGCCGTGGTAGAGCGTGAGCATGACCGTCATCCCGAGAAGGCAGTAGCACAGGCCCTCCGCCGTGGTCGGCACCGCCGGCCGAAACGCCGCCAGGGTCGCGTGGGCGATGGTGGGGTCGAAGTGCCGGAAGAAGACAAAGGGCCGGGACCAGGCGGAGGCCTCGCGCAGCGCCTGCTCGGAAACCGCGAGGGTCCCGACCCGCGCATTCGCGCCGGCCATCACCTGGCCCAGGGGCGCCAGGGACGGATCGGCGGCGCCCCTGGTCCGGGCAATCAACTGGTCCAGCGTGAGGCCGGACTGGGCGGCGGTCGCCTGGAACTGCGCCACCTGCCGGCGGGCCTCGTCGAGATGGCCCCCCAGCCGCTGCAGGTACTGCTGGAAGAATTCCGGGAGCTGGGAAAAGAGGATCGCGCCCGCGACGCAGAGCGCGCGGTCGAGGAATTTCTCGATCGCGGCCCAGACGATCCGCCATGGCTGCGTCCAGCGCATGGGGCCATCGTCGGGATAAAACCCCGCCGGGCAAGCCCCCGCGACACCGGTTGCGCCGGCCGATAATATCTGGAAAATCCCTCCCGCGCCGAGCAGTCTGGCCGTCCCCCATGACCCCGCTCCTGCCCGCCTGCCTGCGTCGCCCCTGGGCCCTGGCCCTCGTCCTCCTCCTGCCCGCGACCGCCCGGACCGACACCGGCACCGTCTCGCTCGCGGGCGAATGGAACTTCGCCCTCGACCGCGCGAACACCGGCGTGGCCGAGCAGTGGTTCGATCGGGACCTGGAGCAGCACATCAAGCTGCCCGGGCTGGTGGAGGCCCAGGGCTTCGGCGACCCGATCGCGACCGACACCCCGTGGGTCCTGTCGCTCTACGACCGCTTCTGGTACCTGCGGGCCGATTTTAAGGCGTACGCGGAGCCGGGGAAAGTGAAGGTGCCGTTCCTGAGCCAGCCGCCCCGGCACTACGTGGGCGTCTCCTGGTACGAGCGGAAGGTGGCGATCCCCGCCGCCTGGCAGGGCCGCCGGATCGGCCTCCACCTGGAACGCACGCGCTGGGAATCAAGCGTCTGGCTCGATGGAACCAAGATCGGCTCCGTGCGCAGCTTGGTCGCGCCCCATGATTATGACCTGGGCATCCTGACTCCGGGGACCCACCGCCTCGCCGTGCGACTCGACACCCACATGCTCCTGCCCTACCGCCCGGACGGGCATGCCGTGTCCGATTCGCTGGACGCGGCCTGGAACGGGATCGTGGGCGCAATCGAGCTGCACGCGACCAGCCCGGTCTGGATCAGCGACGCCCAGGTCTTCCCCGACGTGGCCACCCATTCGGCCCACATCAAGGTGCTCCTGGGCAACGCGGGCGGAAGCGCCGGCCGCGGGACCATCTCCGCCGGCGGCGTCTCGCAGCCGATCGAGTGGGACACCCAGGGCGGCGCGGCCGAGCTGGACGTCCCCCTCGGGGACCGGACGCCCCTCTGGGACGAATTTCATCCCGTGCTGCAGCATCTCGCGCTCCGGCTGTCGGGCCCGGGGGCGGAGGACCGCCGGGACCTGAGCTTCGGCCTGCGCGATTTCCGGACCCAGGGGCAGGACTTCGTCATCAACGGCCGGATCGTCAACCTGCGCGGCACGCACAACGGCGGCGACTTTCCCCTGACCGGCTCGCCGGCGACCGACATCGAATACTGGCGGAAACTGTTCCGGCTCTGCCGTGAATGGGGCCTGAACAGCATGCGGTTTCATTCGTGGTGCCCGCCGGAGGCGGCCTTCACCGCGGCGGACGAAGTCGGCTTCTATCTCCAGCCCGAAGCCGGCATGTGGAATCCCATCAGCCCCGGCTCGGACATCGAGAAGGAGCTCTACGCCGAGACGGACCGGATGCTGCGCGCCTACGGCAACCATCCCTCGTTCGTGATGCTGTCGGCCAGCAACGAGCCGGCGGGCCGCTACAAGGAGGCGCTCCCCGCCTGGGTGGCGCACTACCACGCGGAGGATCCCCGTCACCTCTACGCTCCCGGCACCGGCTGGAACTGGCTCGATGCCCCCGGCCCGGTGAAGGGCGCCGACTACCTGGTCAACGTGCGCGAAGGCCGCTTCCCGCTGCGGGGCGCCTCCGCCTGGTTCGGGGGCGACTTCGACGCGGCGCTCCAGGGGGTGGACGTCCCGATGCTCGCCCACGAGCTCGGCCAGTGGTGCGCGTTCCCGGACTTCAGCGTCATCAAGAAATTCACGGGTTACATGCGGCCCGGCAACTACGAGATCTTCCGTGATTCCATGGCGGACCACGGGCTGCTCGGTCGCGACCGGGACTTTGCGCAGGCGTCCGGCCGCTACCAGGTGATCTGCTACAAGGAGGACATCGAGGCCAACCTGCGGACCAAGGGCATGGCGGGCTATCAGCTGCTCGATCTCCACGACTACGTCGGCCAGGGCACCGCCCTCGTGGGCATCCTGGACACGTTCTGGCAGAACAAGGGCTACATCCAGCCGTCCGAATGGCGCCGCTTCGGCGGCGCGACGGTGCCGCTGGCCCGGCTGCGCCAGCGCGTCTACACCACCGCCGACACCCTGGCGGCGGACGTCGAGATGGCGCACTATGGCCTGGAGCCCCTCACGAACGTGACCGCCGGCTGGCGGGTGGTGAACACGGCGGGCAAGACCGTCGCGGCGGGGGCATGGCCGGCGACCACGATCCCGATCGGGAAGAACTTCCCGCTCGGCCGCGTCACGGTCGACCTGGCCAAGCTGGCGGCGCCGCAGGCCTACAAGCTGGTGGCGGGGATCGAGGGCACGGCCTACGAGAATGACTGGAATTTCTGGGTTTATCCGGCGGCGGCCCCGGCCCCGGCGCCCGCGGATGTCCTGGTCACGACGTCGTGGGACCAGGCCGCCGCCAGGCTCGCGGCCGGCGGGAAAGTGCTCCTCTTGCCCCGGGCGGCCGACCTCGGCTGGACCTCCCCGCCCCTCGACACGCAGCCGGTCTTCTGGAACCGCCTGATGAGCCCAAATTGGAGCCGGATGCTCGGGCTGTGGAACGACATCCACCATCCCGCCCTCGCCGAATTTCCGACGGAGGCGAACTGCGACTGGCAGTGGAGCGAACTCCTGCAGCACGTGCGCGCGATCAACCTGGGCGAGCTCCCCCGCGCCCTCCAGCCGATCGTGCAGCCGATCGACGACTGGAACCGCAACTGGAAGCTGGCCCTGGTCTTCGAATGCCGCGTCGGGGCCGGCCGCCTGCTGGTGTGCTCGGCCGACATCGCGACCGACCTGGCGGCCCGCCCGGTGGCGCGCCAGCTCCGCCAGTCGCTGCTCGACTACATGCGCGGCCCGAAGTTCGCGCCCAAGACGGCGGTCGCGGCGGAGGCGCTGGGCAACCTCTGGTACGACTCACGGATCATGAGGCACCTGGGCGCCACGGTGCACGCGGACGGCGCGAACGCCGACGCCCTGATCGATGGTGACCCCAACACGTTCTGGGCCGTCGGGCTTCCCGCGCCCCGCGCGCCCACGGCGCCGGCGCTCACGGCGGTGCCGCCGCGCGAGCCCCGCACCATCATCGTCAGCTTCCCCGCCCCCGTCTCGATCAACGGCCTCGAGCTGATGACCCGGCAGAACGATCGCAACCACACCGGCGACATTCGCGGCTTCACCATCGACGTCAGCCAGGACGGCGTCGAATGGCGCCGCGTCGCCGATGGGGAGCTGGCCTCGACGTTTGAGCCCCAGGCCGTGCGCTTCGGCCGCTCGGTCACCGTCCGTTACGTCAAGCTGACGGCGCTCTCGGGCTTCGGCACGGATCCGGCCACCGCCCTCTCCGAGCTGGCCGTGCTCTACACCGGGCCCAAGCTCGCGGCCGACGACAGCGGGACCGTGAACTACAAGCGCGTCCGCAGCACGAGCGGCGACGTGATCGAGGGGGCGCCCGCGGCCCTGCCGCCGGCCCGCAAAGACTGAGCACCCGGGCCGGCTGGCGCCTTGCAATCGCCGGCCGGGCCGGTAGCTTGGTCCCTCACGTTCTTTGATCGCGCGCTTCGCCGATCGATTCTTACCACAATTTCCCTTTATGGGGGTGTTCCGGATTCGACCCTTGGTCCAAGTGCGCCGCTGCCTGTCGAGAGTGAGGGTCTCTCGTTAAATCCCCTTCAAAACAAATAAACGGCACATACGAAGAAATGCCCCTGGCAGCCTAAAACGGCAGCCACGTAAGCCCGGTGACGCCTGCTAGCAGGTGCTTACGTCGACAGCAGGTATAGCGCGCGGAGTTACTCACGGTTTGCGCGTCGTATCTTCATCCGGGAGTTGGTTGGGGACTAAGCGCGTGTTCTCGCGTAGCCCCGACGAGATTAAACGGACACTAAACAGGTAGACGCGGTGCGCGACGGTCAGGGGCACGCGGGTTCAACTCCCGCCACCTCCACCATTTAAGCCCCCTCTGGAGGGGGCTTTTTTGTTGGCACTCACCTGCTGATCCAGGGAGGCGTGGATCCTACTTCAGCGTCGCCAGGTATGAAATCAGGTCCTTCCGCGCCGCGGCATCGGGAACTCCCGAAAATGGCATCACATTTCCCGGGACGACCTTTTGCGGCGCCGCCATATAAGCGTCGAGGGTGGTTTCATTCCAAATGATCTCGGACGCTTTCATCGCCCGGCTATAGCGAAAGCCCGGCGCCGTCCCGGCTTTCCGGCCGAGTAGTCCACCCAGGCCGGGTCCGGTCCCATTGCGCCCGTCGGTCGCGTGGCACACGCTGCATTGAACGAAGATTTTTTTCCCGCTTTCGGCATCCGCGGCCAAGGCCGCCGCGCTCAACGATAATCCCAGGACAACGGCGGCGAATTTGCCCGCGGCAAGGTTGCGCATGGCGGCCTTTCGCTAGGAAAGCATTCCCGGCCGACGCACGTAGCGGATGAGATCGTCGCCCAAGCGCAGCGCCAGAGCGGCGAGCGGACCGGTCGGGTTGTGGCCGGAATTGTGCGGAAAGACGGAGGCGCCGACGACAAATAGGTTCTGGGCGTCCCAATGCTGCAGGCGCGGCGAGACCACGCTCGTGGCCGGATCGGCGCCCATCGGGGTGCCCCCGGTGATGTGGGTCGATTGGTAGGCCCGCGTGTCGAACGGACTGCGGTAAATGACCGGTTCGCCGACAATGGATGCGCCGCTCGCCCGGGCAATTCCAGTCATCTTTCCCGTCACGTACTCCAACATGCGGGTGTCATTCGCTCGCCAATCAAATGTCATGCGGACAAGCGGCTGGCCGTAGGCATCGCGGTAAACGGGGTCGAGATCCAGAAAATTTTCGCGGTGGGGATAACAGCTGCCGTTGATGGACAGCCGGAATCCATGCGCATACCAGTCTGCGTTCGCCTGTTTCCACCGCGTGCCCCAGCGCGGCGTGCCCGCCGGCAGTCGGCGCGCCCGGATCGGACGTCCGCTCTGAATGTTGGCCCAGATCGCGCCGCCGCCGAAAAATCCCAGACCGGTGTGGTCAAAATTGTCGTTGTTGAATTCGTCGATGACGATTCCCGTCGCCCCGCTGGACATGAACGGGTTCATCCAGCGATCCTTGAAGAACAGAGGCTGCGAGGCTATCCTTTGATAGCAGAAGTTTTTACCGACGACCCCCTTTCCGGTGGCGGCGTCATAGGGCTGGCCCACGCGGCTGGTGAGCAGGAGCTTGCTGTTGGTCATCGTGAAGGCGCCCAATACCACCACATCGGCCGGCTGCTCCTGCTCCTCTCCGGAAAGGAGATCGACCAGTCTCACTCCCCGGATCCGCTTGGCCGCTTCGTCGTAAATGAGACCGACGACATGGCAGCGCGTTCGGAGTTCGAAACCCGCCCTTTGCCGCAGCATCGGGTAGAGCAAGACGTCGGGGGTGGCCTTCGCCTTGGCTTCGCAGCTGAATCGCTCGCAGTGACCGCAATATTGGCATTGGCCGAGGGTCATGCCGTCCGGATTGGTATAAGCCCCGGGGGACGTCGCGGCTGGAATCGGAAACGGCTTGTAGCCGAGCGCGGTTGCGGTCTGCCGGAAAATGGCGCCCGCCTCCGTAATCTCGAGGGGGCGCTGCGGGTAATGCCCTCGCCGCGGAGCCTCATGGGGGTTTCCGCCGGCGAGGATCCGTCCGTTGATGTTTCCCGCCTGGCCGGCGATGCCGAAAAGCCTTTCGAATAAATCGTAATAGGGCTCCAGCTCGGCGTAGGTGACCCCCCAATCCTGGATCGGCATATCCGAGGGAATCGCACTCCGGCCATACCGCCCCTCGAGCCGCGATTTGAGCGTCGGATCGGATTCGGACCAGCG
>CAIWXW010000099.1 GCA_903916755.1 uncultured Opitutaceae bacterium
ATCCGGCTGATGGAGCAGGAGGGCATCAAGTTCGTCTGCAACGCCAGCGTCGGCAGCGGCGACCACGACAACGTCGAGCCGCAGATCTTCCTCAAGGAATACGACGCCACGGTCATCTGCACCGGTGCGACGCAGCCGCGCGACCTGCCGATCGAGGGCCGGAGCCTCGCGGGCGTGCATTTCGCGATGGAGTTTCTCACCGCCAACACCAAGGCCGTCCTGGGCAACAATGGCGCGTGCCCGATCAACGCCGCCGGCAGGGACGTCGTGGTCATCGGCGGCGGTGACACCGGCACCGACTGCGTCGGCACCTCCCTCCGCCACGGCTGCCGCAGCCTGCTGCAGATCGAGATTCTGCCCAAGCCGCCGCTGGAGCGCACGGCCGACAATCCCTGGCCGGAGTGGCCCAAGACCTACAAGATGGACTACGGCCAGGAGGAGGCCGCCGCGAAGTTCGGCGCCGATCCCCGGGTCTATCTCACGACGGTGAAGAAGTTCATCGGCGACGCCGCCGGCCAGGTGAAGGAACTGGTCACCGTCGAGATCACCTGGGGCAAGAACGACAAGGGCCAGTTCGTCCCGCAGGAGGTCCCCGGCACCGAGAAGACCCGGCCCGCGCAGCTGGTCCTGCTCGCCATGGGCTTCCTCGGGCCCGAGCAGGCGCTTCTCAAGGAGATGGCCGTCGAGACCGATCCCCGTTCCAACGTGAAGGCCGAGTACAACAAGTACGCGACCAGTCTCCCGGGTGTCTTTGCCGCCGGCGACTGCCGCCGCGGCCAGAGCCTGGTGGTCTGGGCCTTCAACGAGGGCCGGGGCGCGGCGCGCGAGTGCGACCGGTACCTGATGGGCGCGACCGACCTGCCCTGAGGAGCGGGTGCCCCGATGCCCTCCCGACCGATCCCCGGCTCCACCGGTGAGGTCCTGACCTGCCTGCCTTCGCCCTACGTGCCGCACGGGGCGACGGGCCTGCTTTACCTGCCGCGCTTCATCGCCAAGTGCCGCTACGTGCAGCGGCACGGGGCGCTGCCGGCGAGCTACGCCAAGAACTACAAGCGGGGGCTCGACCGGTTCCTGTGCCAGCACCTCGGCGTCGATCCGGCGGCGGTCGAGGCGATCGTCCAGGGCTCCGCCGAGGCGGAGCTGGACGCGCGGCTGCTGGCGCTGTTTCCCGCCGACGTGCGGGCGGCGCAGTGGAACCGCGAGCTCGTGCAAAAGGGCATGACGGCCGCGGGCCAGGAATTCCTGACCGAGGCCCTGACCAAGATGGGCTGCGCCGACCGGGTGGGGGAGATCCGGAGCGTGCCCGACCTCCTCGACTTCGACGAGGGTCGTATTCTCTAAGCGGTGACGCGGCCCTCGATCTCGCGGTTGCCGACCAGGCGGCCCAGGTGCAGGCGGATCGAGGCGAGGTTCTCGACGACCAGGGCGCCCATCGACTCGCACCGCAGGTAGTCCGAGCGCTGGTAATGCTCGGCGAGCGCCTCGCGGAGCTGGACCACCTTTTCCGGCGGGGCGATCGGATCGGCGGACATCTCCCGCAGCAGCCGGCCCAGCCGGTCGGCGGCCAGCTCGGCCCGCTGCAGGAGCAGGGTCTGCTCCTCGCGCTGGTATTGGTAGGCGGTCTCCTTGCGCAGATGCTTCGCGCAGAAGAGCGCGAGCGGGCGGTTCTCCTTGAAGAACTGGGGCAGGTAGAAGTTCTTCCGGCCGTCGTAGGACTGCTGGTCGAAGTCCATCGCGCGGATCCGCACCTGCGCGTCCTCGAAGTCCGGCGTCACCACGAAGACGAAGTTGTAGGAGCGCATGTCGCCGAGCAGCCGGACGAAGCAGCGCTCGTTGAACTTCACCAGCTCCTTGGCCACGCGGACGGCGCGAAGATCGGGCCGGGCCAGCCAGTTCTCGATGAAGCTGTCCCCCGGCACGCCGGCGATGTGCTCCTCGACCAGGGTCTGGCCATGCGTCAGGAAATTAAGCCGGTTCGGCGACAGGAGATGCTCCAGCTCGAGCCCGTAAGCCCGCGAGGCATCCGCCTTCTTCACGTAGAAATAGTCCTGATTGTCGTTGAAGGCATTGACGATCCGGACCCGGAAGGGAGTCGAGTTGCCGAAGGTGCAGAAGTCGACCCGATCGACATACAGGTGCTGCATGACCGAGAAGTCGCCGTCCACCTTCAGGATCGAATAGACCCGTTTCAGCGCCTCGTTCAGCGCCGACATCTCGTCCGCGTGATAGATCACCGTATCCCAGAGCGTCGGCCGTCCGTCCGCGTCGACGAGCGGGATGGCCTCGTGGAAGGCCCGGAGCCGCTCATAGGTGACCGGCAGCTCACGCTCGCGCTTGTACCGGGTGAGGTAGCTCCGGAGACCCGGGCTGAACGGCACGTTCGGCTTCTTCTGCGTCGGCGCAAACAGGGTGTCCGTCAGACCGTCGGGCATGCCGGCAGGATGGGCCCCGGCGCCGGCGCATACAAGGATTGCGTCACCCCCGGGGGCGCCTACCGTCCTCCCTGTGCGCAGCCTTTCGACGGAGCTCGTGATCCTGGCCCTGCTGGCGCTCGCCAACGGCATCCTGGCGATGGCTGAAACCGCGGTCGTGTCGGCGCGGCGGGCGCGGTTGAGCGCCGCCGCCAAGAAAGGGGATGCCGGCGCGGACCGGGCCCTGGCCCTGGTCGATGCCCCGGCCCGATTCCTGGCCTTTGTGGAATTCTGGCTGACCGGCTCGGCCCTGGTGGCGGGGGTCCTGGCGGGAACCAGTCTCGCCGCCCGGCTCGCGCCTCACCTGGCCGAGATTCCGGCCCTGGCGTCGATCGCCCATCCCCTGGCGCTGGCCCTCGTGGCCTTCGTCCTAACCGTTTTCCTGGTCATCTTTGGCGAATTGGTCCCGAAGCGGATCGGCCGGGCGCATCCGGAGAGGGTCGTGTTCATCCTGGCTGGGCTGGTGCGGATCCCGACCACCCTCGCGGCGCCGCTGCTCCGCGGCCTGGAAATGGCGACCGACGGTCTGACCGGCCTGTTTCAGCTGCGTTCGCGACCCGCGGCGGAGGCCGTGGGCGAAGACGAGGTGCGGGCGCTGGTCGAGCAAGGGCTCCATGCCGGCGTCTTCCAGCGGGTGGAGAAGGAAATGGTTGATGGTGTGCTCGCCCTGGACCAGCTGAAGGTGACGGCGCTGATGACGCCCCGGCCCCGGATCGTCTTTCTTAATCTCGATGACCCGGAGGAGGCCAACTGGCGCAAGATCGTCGCCAGCGGACACTCATATTTCCCTGTTTATCAACAGAATCGGGATCGGATCGTGGGCATGGTAGCGGTCAAGGCCCTCTGGGCCCATGCCGCGATCAACCTTCCTGCGACCCTCAAAAACCTCCTGGTCCCCCCATTGATCGTTCCGGAGACCATGATGGCCATCCAGCTTCTGGAAAAGTTCAAGAAGGAGGGAAAGCACATCGCGGTTGTGGCCGACGAGTTTGGCGCCGTGCAAGGGCTCGTTACCTTAATCGATGTCTTTGAGGCAATTGTGGGAGACCTGGCCGAGGCTGGCCAGCGCGCCCAGCCTGAGGCCCGGCCCCACGAGGACGGCACCTGGATGATCGACGCCGCCCTGTCCACGGGCGAACTCAAGACCCTTCTGGGGGTCGAGTCGGCCCTGCCGCACGAGCGGGCGGCGGAATTTCAGACCGTGGGCGGGTTCTTCATCACCCACTTCGGCCGGATCCCGGCTGTCGGCGATGGCTTTGACTGGTCCGGCTGGCACTTTGAAGTCGCCGCCATGGACCGCCGCCGGGTCGACAAGGTGCGGGTGGGCCGCCTTCCGGGCGACCCCTCCCCGGCACCCGCGAAATAGCCCTTCAGCTCCCCTCGGAGGCGAGGACCTTCAGGACGTCGTCGGCCTGCTGCTTGGTCGCGGCCTTGTAGTCGGCCCAGACGATCTTGCCGTCCTTGATGAGGTAGGCCTGCCGGGTGGCGAGGCCCGTCAGCTTGATGTTCGGCACCCCGAAGGCCTTCGTCACCGCGCGGTCATGGTCGGCAATGAGGGTGAACGGGAAATGGTACTTTTCCTTGAAGGCCTTCTGGGCCTCCACGTTATCGTGGCTGACGCCAATCACCACCACGCCCTTTTTGGACAGGGCCTCATACGAGTCCCGGAGCGAGCAGCCCTGGGCGGTGCAACCGGGGGTGTCGGCCTTGGGGAAGAAGTAGACCAGGGTGTAGGGCTGCTGCTTGTAGACCTGCCCGAGGTCGAGCGTGGCGCCCGTTTCGGTCAGGCCGGAGACTTGAGGGGCGGAATCGCCGACCTTGAGCGGTTCGGCTTTGGCAAATGAGAACATGGCGAGAAACACAGCGGCCAGCGCCGCGGAGGTGATTTTCATGGCGGGCCCAGTCTGGAGTGGGACGGTTGGATTCGCAAGCGAGAGGGTAGATTTTTCTGGAACCTTCCCGACGCCAGCCAACACTAACCGCCCGCGTCTGCTCCGCGGTTTTGGCTCGCTAACACCCGCCCCAATCGTGCTATTTTGACCCTTCGCGCCCCGCCGCAACCCATTATCACCCGACACCCGGTATGCCTTTTGCTTCGTTTCTCCGTTCCAGCGCGCGTTTCCTCGGTTTTGCCGGCGCCTGCCTCCTCCTGATTCCCTCGGTCTCCCTCCGCGCGCAGACCCCCTCGGTCTCGGACGGATTCGACCCGAATGCCAACGGCCTGATCAGCTCGGTCGTGGTCCAGGCGGACGGGAAGATCATCATCGGCGGCGCCTTCACCGCGCTGCAGCCCAACGGCTCCTCCAACTCGACCGCGCGCAACCGGATCGCCCGCCTCAACCAGGACGGCACGGTCGACACGACCTTCAACCCGAACGCCAACGACCAGATCTACCAGATTCTGGTCCAGCCCAATGGCCAGATCCTGATCGGGGGCGCCTTCACCACGCTGCAGCCCGCCGGCGCCGCGACCGCCACCGCCCGCAACCACATCGCCCGCCTGAACGCGGACGGCTCGCTCGACACCACCTTCAATCCCACTGCCACCGGCCCCTAGGTCGCCCAGGTCTACGCGATGGCCCTGCAGTCCAACGGCCAGATCCTGATCGGCGGCGCCTTCAGCTCCCTGCAGCCCAACGGCGCGGCCACGGCGACCACCCGCAACCACATCGCTCGCCTGAACGCCGACGGCTCGCTGGACACCGCCTTCAACCCGAACGTGACGGCGGCGGTCCTCTCGATCGCCATCCAGTCGAACGGCCAGATCCTGATCGGCGGCGGCTTCACCGGCCTGCAGCCGGCCGGCGCCTCCGCCCCCTTCATCCGCAACCACTTCGCGCGGCTGAACTTTGACGGCTCGCTCGACACCAACTTTGATCCCAGCCCGAACGGCAGCGTCTCCACCATCGCCATCCAGGAGGACAACCGGATCCTGATCGGCGGCCAGTTCGGCAACCTGACGCCCAACGGCGTCCCCGGGCCCACCACCGCCAACAACCTCGCGCGGGTCCAGCCGGACGGCACGATGGACCTCACCTTCAACCCGAGCCCGAACTCCTCGGTCAATTCCCTGGTCATCCAGCCGGACGGCAAGATCCTGGTCGGCGGCGCCTTCATCCAGTTCTTCCCGGTGGGCACGGCGGCCGGCGCGAGCGTCAACCATATCGGCCGCCTCAACATGGACGGCTCGGTCGACACCACGTTTGCCCCGAACTGCAACGGCATCGTCAACTCGATCGCCGTCCAGAAGGACGGCCGCGTCGTCTTTGCCGGCAATTTCACCCAGGTCTTTGCCAACAGCGCGATCGCCACCACCGCCCGCAATGACATCGCGCGGGTCAATCCGGACGGCTCGCTCGACGCGACGTTCAACCCGGATGACAACGGCCGGATCCTCGCCATGGCCCGCCAGGCCAACGGCAGCGTCCTGCTCGGCGGCACCCTGACCAGCGTCGGCGGCGTCACCCGCACGGGGCTGGCCCGCGTGAACGCGGCCGGTTCGCTCGACACCACCTTCAACCCGATCCTGAACGGCGCGGTCACGAGGATCCTGGTCCAGGCGGACGGCAAGATCCTGATTGTCGGCACCTTCACCAACGTGAACACCCAGACCCGCAACACCATCGCGCGGCTGAATGCCGATGGGACGCTCGACACGGGCTACAATCCGAATCCGAACGCGGGCGTGGTCGGGATGGCGCTGCAGTCGGACGGCAAGCTCTTCATCTGCGGCAACTTCAGCGCGATCCAGGCCAACGGCACCTCCACCGCCACGCCGATGAGCGGCATCGCCCGGCTGAACACCGACGGCACGCTCGACACCTCCGTCCCCAACCTCTCGCCGGACTCGCGCGTCAACGTCGTGGCGGTCCAAAGCGACGGCAAGTTCATCATCGCCGGCGAATTCACCAGCGTCGCGCCCAACGGGGCGCAGGTCTTCACGCAGCGCGACTTCATCGCGCGCTTCAACACCGATGCCACCCTCGACACCGCCTTCGACCCTAACTTCAACAACAGCATCGTCTCGATGGCCCTCCAGGCCGACGGCCGGATCGTGGTCGGCGGCAATTTCACCCAGCTGGCGCCGAACGAGGGCACGACCTTCACCCGCGGCCACGTCGCGCGGCTGAACACCGACGGCACGGTGGACACCAACTTTGACCCCGAGCCGAACAACAACGTCACCAACATCGCGGTCCAGGCCAATGGCCAGGTGCTGATCTCCGGCCTGTTCACGACGGTGCAGCCCAACCTGGGTGTCGCGCTCTACAGCCGCAACAGCCTGGCGCGCCTGAATGTCGACGGCTCGATCGACCAGAGCTTCGTTCCGCAGCCGAACACGATCATCAACGCCCTGCTCGCCAACCCGGACGGCACCTTTTTCGCCTCGGGCGGATTCACCCAGATCAACAACACGGCGGTCGACCACCTCGCGCTCTTCAACGCGAACGGCACGATCAATTCCGGCTTCGTCGCGCAGGCCAACGCGGTCAGCGGCAGCACGGTCTCGGGCATTGCGCTCCAGAACGACGGGCGCCTGCTGGTTGCCGGCAACTTCACCGGCCTGGCCGGCGCCCTCGGCGTCAATCTGGCCCGGTTCAACCCCGACAGCTCGCCGGACGCCAGCTTCAACGCGACGGCGGACGGCCCGATCAACAGCGTCGCCGTCCTTTTCTCCAGCGTGCCG
>CAIWXW010000100.1 GCA_903916755.1 uncultured Opitutaceae bacterium
ACGTGTTCGATCGCGTCAGCGAGGAGCAGTTCGAGTTCGAAAGCCAGCAGAGCGAGGTCAGCGAGGAGCAGAACAAGCTCCGCAAGCTGCTCAACATGTCGGTCAACGAGATCGAGCTGTCCGTCCGCGCCGCCAACTGCCTGAACAACGCCAACATCACGACGGTCGGCGAGCTGGCGATGAAGACCGAGCAGGAAATGCTCAAGTATCGCAATTTCGGGAAGAAGTCCCTCAACGAGATCAAGGAAAAGCTGGAGGCCCTCGGCCTTTCGCTGGGCATGAAGTTCGACGAGCGTCTGTTGGACGCCAAGAAGGAAGCCTGAGCCCATCCGGGCTGACTAGAAAAAGCTGAACGGCTGATAAAATGCGTCACAATAAACACCATGCCACCCTCGGCGTGACCCGCGAGCATCGCGCGGCCATGCTGTCCAACCTCGCGGTCGCCCTGATCACCCACGGGCGCATCGAGACCACTCTCAGCAAGGCCAAGGCCCTGCGCCCCTTCATCGAGAAGGTCGTGACCAAGGCCAAGCGCGCCGCGGCCATGACCGAGAAGAAGGATGCCGTCCATCTCCGCCGCCTCGCCCTCAAGGACGTGCGCGACGAGGATGCCGTCACCCTGCTCTTCAACGAGAAGCACAAGGATTTCACCGAGCGCAGCGGCGGCTACACCCGCATCTACAAGATCGGCCCGCAGCGCATCAGCGACGCGGCCGAGATGGCGCTGATCGAATTCGTGAAGGCGGAGGACACCGGCTACAAGAAGTCGAAGGGTCGCCGCAGCAAGAAGGCGGTCAAGACCGGCAAGGGCGCCAAGGCCGCCAAGGCCGAGTCCGCCCCCGCCGCCGACGTCGCGCCGGCGCCGGAATCCGCGCCGAAGAGCTGATCTCCCGGCGCCGGGTGGCCCATGTTTGAGCTCCCCGTCGCCGTCCTGATCTACTGCCTGCTGGTGGCCGGGGCCTTCCTCGGCCTCTGGTTTTATTATGACCGGCGGGAGCACCGACGGTTCGAGCAGGAGCGCCGGAAGGCGGCGTTCCATTGCATCCGGTGCGACCGCCTCTACGTCGCCCCGGCGGGCACCCAGCTGTGCCGCTGCCCGGCCTGCGGGCATGAGAATGCGCGTTTGCGGTTTTAGCGGGAGCTCGCCAAGGTCGCGACCCGGACGTGGCTGAAGCTAACCCTCCGCTCGGAAAGCCGAGCCTGTTGGCGGGGATTGCCGTCCATGCGATCGGCATTCCCGTTTGGCTAAACCTATTGCGGGGGGATCAGCCGGTTCTGCTCAAGATTGGGGCGGGCGTGGCCCTCGCGGGCCATGGGGCCGGCTTGATTTGGCGGATTCGGCGGTATCGCCGGGCCGCTCCGCTTACTCGGCGCTCCCCGTTAGATAAGTGGAATTGACAGCCGTGGTGACGAAGGAGGGTCGGCATCGGGCAGTCTCGCTGAGAATAACAACCCGCCGCCCCCTAAACGCACTTGCGGTGCCTCGGCGGTTCGGATTCTGCTCTGCGTTTCCCGTCGCGACATGCCTCAGACCATTGCCGTCCTTGATTTCGGTTCCCAGTACACGCAGGTGATCGCGCGGCGGGTGCGCGAGTGCCAGATCTTCTCGAAGATTTACCACCACGCCACCCCGGCGGCGGAACTGAGGGCCGATGGCGTCATCGGCATCATCCTTTCCGGCGGCCCCAGTTCGGTCTTCGCGAAGAAGGCCCCCATGCCGGACCGGGCCATTTTCGACCTGGGCGTGCCGATCCTCGGGATCTGCTACGGCATCCAGCTGATGGGGCACCTCCTCGACGGCCAGGTGGCCAAGAGCGACCACCGGGAGTACGGCCACGGGGTCCTCACGATCGCCAAGCCCGGCCGCCTGTTCGCCGGCCTGCCCAAGAAGCTCACGGTCTGGAATTCGCACGGCGACAAGGTCATGAAGCTGCCCCCGGGCTTCGTCTCGATCGGGGCGACCGAGAATTCCCCCTTCGCCGCGATCGAGGACCGGAAGCGCAATTTCTTCGGCATCCAGTTCCATCCGGAAGTCTTTCACACCGAGCGCGGCGTGGACGTCCTGCGCAACTTCCTGGTCGGGGTGTGCAAAGCGCGGCAGGACTGGACCGTCCGCGACTTCATCGAGAAGGCCGTGGCGGACATCCGAACCCAGGTCGGCGACGAGCGCGTGATCCTCGGCCTGTCGGGCGGGGTCGATTCGTCGATCGCGGCCGCCCTGATCCACCGGGCGATCGGCCAGCAGCTGACCTGCATCTTTGTCGACAATGGGCTCCTGCGGCGGGGCGAGCGCGAGAGCGTGGACGCCCTCTATCAGCGCAACTTCAAGCTGGATGTCAGGATTGTCGACGCCTCCGCGGTCTTCCTGCGCCGCCTGAAGGGCGTGGCTGAGCCGGAGCGGAAGCGGAAGATCATCGGACGGACCTTCGTCGAGGTGTTTGAAAAATCGCTCAAGTCGGTCGGCCCGGCCGGCTTCCTGGCGCAGGGCACCCTCTATCCGGACGTCATCGAGAGCGTGGCCATCGGGGCGAACCCCGCGGCCCTCATCAAAACCCACCACAATGTGGGCGGATTGCCGAAGCGGATGAAGCTCAAGCTGCTCGAGCCCTTGCGCGAACTGTTCAAGGACGAGGTGCGCCGGGTGGGGGCCGAGCTGGGCCTCCCGCGCGAGGTCGTCTGGCGCCAGCCGTTCCCGGGTCCGGGTTTGGGCGTGCGGGTGCTGGGCGAGATCACGCGCGACAAGCTGGAGATCCTGCGCGGCGCCGACGCCATTCTCCAGGAGGAGATGATGACGAGCGGCTGGTACTGGAAGGTCTGGCAGTCGTTCTGCGTCTTCCTGCCGGTCAAGTCGGTCGGCGTCGTGGGCGACGAGCGCAATTACGCCTACGTGATCGCTTTGCGCGTCGTGGAGAGCATCGATGCCATGACGGCGGACTGGACCCGGCTGCCCTACGATCTGGTCCGGAAGATCTCCAGCCGGATCACCAACGAGGTGCGGGGCGTGTCGCGCGTCGTCCTCGACGTCAGTTCCAAGCCGCCGGCGACCATCGAATGGGAGTGAGGGTTGGAGGCGGCGGGCGCCACCGAACGGTCGGGTCCTGATTTGCCGGAAGGGGCTATCCGCGTCTGGTTTTGGCCGAGGCCCGGAATCGCCGTCAAGCCGGCCGCCCCGGGCGACGGCCCCGAGACGGCGAAGAGGCCAAAAGGCCGCTGCGATAGCCCCTTCCGGCAAATCAGGACCCTACCCACCGGGCTTGAACTTTGGCCGGAGATGGGACGTAGTGGGGGATGCATCGAATTATGCAGCTTTCCCCCCTCCTGGCCCTCCTGGTCTTCCCTTTGGCCGTTCGCGCCGATGAACCGGCGATTATCGCCAAGGCCCGGGCCTATCTCGGCTCCGAAGAGGCCCTTTCAGGGGTCCGATCCGTGCACCTCGTCGGTTCGTTTGTCGCGGGGACCGTGCCGGCCGCCGGTTCATCCGCTGCCCCGGGCACCGGCGCTTCTGCCTCGACCGTGGACATCATTTTCCAGCGGCCCTACCAGCACCACCTCGTGGTCACGGCAATCCAGACGGTGCCCCAGAATGCGCGCGCGACGGACGACCAGAAGGCGGGCATCGCTCCGGGCTCCGGGAACACCAGCCGCGTCATCCGGACGATCGCCCTCAACAGCTACGACGCCTGGGAGAAGGTCGAGGTGAACAACAATCCCCCGCAGCTTGGGCTGCTGGGCAAGGACCAGATCCGCGTCCTCCGGGCCGATGTTTGGGAAAATCTCGGCTATTACCGGGGTCTCGAGGCCGAGGGCGGCCATGTCGAGGACCAGGGTCCCGTGACCCAGGACGGCGTCGCCTGCGAGAAGGTCGCCTTCATCCATTCCCCGTCGGTCATCTACTACCGCTATTTTGACCGCGATACCGGCCGGCTGGTCTTCACCCAGACGATCGGCGGCCTCAAGATCCGCGAGGAGGGCATGATCGTCGTCAGCGGCATCAAGTTTCCGCAGAAGATCGTGACGGTCGAGCCCCAGTCCGCCGCGAACCCGACCCCCCGGACGACCACGCTCACGATCGACAGCGTGACGGTGAACGAGGTGTTCCCGACCAGCGAATTCTCGGTGCCGCTGCCCCCGCTGCCGGCGCGCGACCTGGTCCCGGTCTCGGGCCCGATCCAAAGCGACATTCACTTTGGCGGCGCGACCCCGGCGGCCGGCACGCCCACGCCCTGAGGCGCCGCGGGCCCATGCTCCGTCTTCGCTTTAGCGATCGGAACTTCGCCGGCGCTCTGGCGGCGTTCTGCCGAGAGACCGCCGTGCCGGCGTCGATCGCGACGGCGGTGACCGACATCTTGACGGATGTCCGGAAGGAGGGCGATGCGGCCGTCGCCCGCTATGCGGCCAAGTTCGACGGGGCCGTGCTGCGCCCGCGCGATTTCGCGGTCCGCCCGGCGGAACTCAAGGCGGCCGCCCGGCGCCTCCCCGCCGCGGAGCGCAAGGCCCTGGCGGCGGCGGAGGCCTCGGTCGCGGCCTTCAATCGTCGGAACCAGCCCCGCGATTGGACAGGCCGGAATCCGCATGGGGCCAGGGTGGGGGAGAAATTTGATCCGATCCGGCGGGTGGGGCTCTACGTTCCCGGCGGCCAGGTCCCCCTGGTTTCAACCGTGCTGATGACCGCGGTCCTGGCCCGGCTCGCCGGCTGCCCGGAAATTGCCGTCTGCACGCCCGCGCCGGCGAGCGGCCGGATCGCCGACGGGCTGCTGGCGGCCCTCGAGCTGGTCGGCATCACGGAAATCTACCGGGTGGGCGGGGTTCAGGCGATCGGCGCCCTGGCCTATGGCACCGCCACCATTCCCGCGGTCGACAAGATCTTCGGGCCCGGCAACGCCTATGTCTGCGAGGCCAAGCGGCAAGTCTTCGGCACCGTGGGCGTGGATTCCCTGCCCGGTCCCAGCGAACTGATGGTGATCGCCGACGAGACCGCCCGGCCGGACTTTGCCGCGGCCGATCTCCTCGCGCAGGCGGAGCACGGCTCGGGCCGCGAGAAGATCCAGCTGATCGGCGCCTCCGCGCGCGTGCTCGACGCGATCCTGGCCGAGGTCGACCGGCAGGTCCGTACGACCGGCCGCGCGGACAGCGTGCGCCGGGTGCTGGCGGACGGCTTTCTGGTCATCGAGGCGCGGTCGCCCGCGCAGGCCGCCGCCGTCGCCAACGCGGTCGCCCCGGAGCATCTCCAGCTGCTGGTCAGGCCGGCCTCGGCCAAGGCACTGACCAAGGCCGTCACGACGGCCGGCGCGATCATGATCGGCAATTTCACCCCGACGGCCCTGGGGGATTTCGTGGCCGGCCCGAGCCACGTCCTGCCAACGGCCGGCGCCGGCCGTTTCCTCAGCGGGCTGCGCGTGGCGGATTTCCTGCGGCGGACGAGCCTGGTGGAATACGACGCGCGGAGCGTCCGGCGCGCCGAGCCCACCGTCGCCGCGTTTGCGGCCATGGAGCGACTCGATGCCCACGGGCGTTCGGTCAAGATCAGGACGACCTAGCATGGCGACGCCCCGGCCGCCGGCGCTGAGCCATATCGCCCAGCTGCACGCCTACACTCCCGGCTTGCAGCCGACCGAACCTGGCTGGGTGAAGCTTAACACCAACGAGTGCCCCTATCCCCCGAGCCCGCGGGTGGCGGAGGCCGTCCGCCGCGAACTCGGCGAAACGGGGGCTACGCTCCGACTCTATCCCAACCCCCGCAGCCTCCCCGTGCGCGAGGCGATCGCCGCCCTGCACGGTCTGCGGGCGGAGCAGGTCTGCGTCGGTAACGGTTCGGATGACATCCTCAACCTGCTGGTGCGGTGCTTCTGCGACCGCGCCGCCGCGGCGGCATTCACTTGGCCGAGCTATTCGCTCTATCCGGTGCTGGTGGGCATCCAGGATGGCCGCAGCCTACAGATCGAATTCGACCGCTCGCTGCGCCTGCCGGCGGACCGCATCGCCGCCTCCGGCGCCAGCGTCTTCTTCCTGACCTCGCCGAACGCACCCACCGGGGTGGGATTTTCCACGGCGGAGATCGAGCGGCTCCTGCATTCGTTTCCCGGGATCCTGGTCGTCGACGAAGCCTACGCGCCCTTCGCGCGCGAAAACGCCCTTCCGCTGCTGGCCCGCTATCCGAACCTCGTTGTCGTCCGCACGCTGTCCAAGGCCTATGCCCTGGCTGGCATCCGGGTCGGCTACGCCTTGGGCGATCCGGCGACCATCGACCTGCTGGACCGGGTCCGCGACAGCTACAACGTGAACCGGCTGTCCCAGGCCGCGGCCATCGCCGCCCTGGGCGATCCCGCGTACTATGAGGGCGTCATCGCCCGGATCCGGGCGACCCGGGATCGGTGCGCGCAGGGCTGGTCCGAGGGCCATGGCTGGTTTACCTATCCCTCGCAGGCCAACTTCGTCTTCACCGAGCCGAAGGACACCCGCGGGCGGGCGGGTCCCGCCATCGCTAAATCCGCCTACGACTTCCTCTGTTCCCGCCAGGTCCTGGTCCGGCACTTTCCCAGCCATGCCTTGACCGCCTCCTTTCTCCGCATCAGCGTCGGAACGGACGACGAGATGAGCGTCCTCAACCAAAGTTTCGCCGCATGGCTTCAAGCAGCACCCAACGCGTAGCGACCGTCTCCCGCCAGACGGCGGAGACCGACATTGTCCTTTCCCTTGCGATTGACGGCCGCGGCGCGGGCAAGATCGACACCGGCGTGGCCTTCTTGGATCACATGCTGGCCCTCTTCGCCAAGCACGGCCTCTTTGACCTGACGGTCAAGGCCAAGGGCGACACGGACGTCGACTATCACCACACGGTCGAGGACGTCGGCCTCGTCCTGGGGCAGGCTTTCAAGGAGGCGCTGGGCGGGAAGGTCGGGATCAAGCGCTACGGATTTTTTCTTCTCCCCATGGATGAGGCGCTGGTGCGCGTCGTCGTCGACGTCGGCGGGCGGCCCCACCTGGTCTACGAAGCGGGCGCACCCACGATGTTTGTCCGCGATTTCAATATCATCCTGGTCAAGGAATTCTGCCGGGCGTTCAGCAACACCCTCGGTGCGAACCTGCACGTCGCCCTGATCTACGGCGAGGAGCCGCACCACGTCGCCGAGGCCGTCTTCAAGGGCCTGGCCCGCGCCCTGGATATGGCGACCCAGATCGAACCGCGCGCGGCCGACCTTCTGCCCAGCACCAAGGGCAAGCTGTAGGGATCCTCCTTCCCCCGCGATCAGGGCGGCGGCTTGCCGCCCTTCTTCGCGCCCGGCACCGGCCGGGTCGCGGCCCGCGCCAGCAGGTCATGCCAGGCGGTCACGTCGATCTGCTGGAGGGTGCCGCCGAGGCGGACGGACTGGACCAGGAGGCCGTAGCCGAGCGCGTCCTTGCGGGTGGACATGAGCCCCCCCTTGGCCAGCAGTTCGGCGGTCTGGCCGCGGGCGCCGAACTGCAGTTCCAGCGCGAGGGGCTGGGCCGACAGCGGCAGCCCGGGGACCGGGCTGATGTCGCCCGTGCCGGTGAGGTGCTCATCGGCCGAAGTCAGGTTGAGGGCCGTGATGCGCAGGTGGTGGTCCGCCCCGCGCACCGCGGTCACGTCCACATGATCGTAGCCGATCTCCGCCACCTCGGTGGTGAAGATCATGACGGCCTCGGCGATCGGGCTGACGTCATTCTTCCCGCCGATGCCATCCGCCTTCGGCTTGACCTCGAGAAATTTGCCGACCGCCGAACCCACGCTGCCCAGGGCGTCCCGCATCGGGCTGGCGATTTCCGGGATGGATTCGGCCACGCTCGTCTTGAGGAATCGGATGATTCCATTTTCCCCGGTGATGTGGTATTCCTCGCGGGCCCGCGCCCGCAGGTCCGCGAAGCGCGCGCCGGAGGCCGTGAGCCGGCGCTCCACCGCGAAGTGGCCAGCGACGACGGGATCCTGCCCCGCGGGCGTCGACCAAAGCGACGAGGCGTCCACCCGGTCGATGCGCGTCAGTCCCTGGAGGGCATAGGGCGCGGCCAGGGTGCCATCAAAGGTGATGGCGCCCTCGGCATGAGCGAGGGTGCGGTCGGGCAGCGAGCCGTGGCCATTCTCCAGCTGGAGTTTCCCGGGCTCGGCCTCGAGCACGCCATAAACACCGGCAAAATTGCGGCCGAACGCGGCCAGGTGATCGAATTCCATCGTGACGCGCCCGGTCCAGGTGCCCCAAAAGGGCGCGGGCACCGCCGGCGTGCCCGGGAGGGGCGCCCCGCCCAGGGCGGCCAGCGGGCCGGCGAGCAGGCCCAGGTGATCGAGGACGACGTTCTCGCCGGTGAGCCGGACGTCCAGGCGATTGCCGGCGGGATCGCGCTCGAGCGTGCCGTCGGCCGCCAAGTCCGAGGTCAGGCTCCCGGTGACGGTCTTGATCGGCGCGAGGAACTTGATCCGGCCGTCTGAATCGATGCTGGCCTCGACGCTCGCGCTGACGGTATGGGCAGGATCGTCCCCGACGACCGCGACCTTGCCGTCGATCTCCGTCGCCTCGCCCAGGCTGGCGGAGAAGTCGCCGGAAGCGGTGCGGCCCGCGATCCACCCGGCGTGCGCCAGCGCCGGCTGCGCGAGCAAGGCGTGGAGATCGCCCTGCCAGGTCCCGCTGGTCACCAGCGGCTGGCCGTCGCCGGCATCGCGGGAGATCTTGCCGGCGATTGTGGCCAGGGTCCGGCCGTCGCCCCGCACGACGAGGGGTGCGGCCGCCGCGTGCCAGCCGTCGGGGCCGTTGTCGGCGGTCAGGGCCAGGGAGAGGTCGAGGCCGCGCCCGAGGGCCCGGCCATCGCGCTCCACCGTGACGCCCGCGGCGGTCAACGGCGCCAGCGTCCGCACGGCAAATCCCCCGGCGGCCGCCCGGATCATGACTTCGCCGGCGACATCGCCGCCCCGAAAGGTCACGCGGTCCGTCAGCCCGGCGAGCCATGCCAGCGGCAGGGCGCGGATGGTGGCATGGATGAAGTCCGTCTCGGGGTTGGCCACCTTGAGCCCATGCGAGGGCAGGTCATAGGAGAAGGGTTGCAGCACCTGCAGCCGCGCGAGCGGGCGGGGGGATCCCAGGTCGACCTCCAGCTGGTCGATCCGCACCGCGCTGCCGTCGCGCGCCCCGTCGAAGGTGGCCGCGAGGGCCAGCGGCCCGAAGCGGTCGAGGGTCGGGGCCAGCTCGCCCCAGTGGGTGATCGAGGCGTGCAGCTGCCCGCGCGCCTTCGCCTGCGAGAAATCCCCGTTGGTGGCGAAGCTGCCCGCCCCGGTCGCCTCGAGTGCGGGTAGCGGGCGGCCGAGCGTGAAGGGCCGCAGATCGGGATCGCGGGCATCGACCTGCCAGTTGCCGGCGAGCAGGCCGGTGGCGAGCGGCAGCCGGGCGGCGAGCGTCAGGAGGTTGCGGGGTCCGCGGTTGAGCGTGAGCTGATAGTTTTCAGCGTCGCTTTCGCGGGTGACGCTGCCCGCGAGGGCGAGGGCCACCGGTTCCAGTAGGGCGCCGCCTTCGGCCGCCAGGGTCCCCTGGACCGTGACCTGCCGGACCGTGCGGGGTGAATCCATCGCGACGACGAGCTGCGCGTGCGCGGTCAGGGTCTTGGCCTGCAGCCAGACTTCGGCGGTCGAAGCGTCCAGCGACAGCTTGCCCTCGCGGCCGGCCGCGAGGCCGCCGCCGGTCAGGACGACATGGATGGTGACCGGCGGCCGGAAGGGTGCGGCCACCAGGATGACGTCGCCCTCGAGTTCGAGGCCGTCCAGGGCCACATCGCACGGCAGGTGCCACGAGCTGAGCAGTCCGCGAAACACGCGGGCCGCCTGTTGGCGCGCCTGCGCGCTGGCGGGGCCCGCCGCGGGGCCGCCGGGCGGTGGAACCGCGCGGGACCGGACCGCGCCCGGGGCCGGCCGGCCGCTGAGATCGAGCGTCCAGCCTTTGGCGACCAGGCGCTGCAGCCGGAGCTGCCGGCTGCGCGCGGTGGCGATGACGGGCAGCCGGGCCTCCACGGCTGGCAGGCTCAGCACCGCGCCCGGCAGCTCGAGCTGGAGGTTTTCCGCCTGCACCTTGCCCCAGCCCACGTAGAACGCGTCGACCGAGCCATGCAGTTGCGGGTGCCGGTCGAGCACCGCCTGGGCCAGGCGCGCCTGCACGAAGGGCAGGAAGATCACGGCCGAGAACAGGACGACCACGATGAGCGCCAGGACCAGGCAGTTCAGGAGGAGTTGGAGGAATTTCACTCGTTGAGGCGGCGCCCGGTCAGACCCCGCGCCACCGGCAGAGTGTCATCGAAATCGAGCCGATCCGCCCTGTCAGCGCCTAATCCCGGTGATTTTAGCCAGCCCCCCCGCCGGGTATTTACTTCCGCCGGGCATCGGCTAATCGTGTCCTTTCGCCATGACTTCCCGCCCGCCGACCATCGCGGTCATCGACACCGGCATTTGCAACCTGCGCAGCGTGACCAAGGCCCTCGAGGCCGTGGGCGCGCAGCCGCTGGTCGTGCGGACTCCCGCCGAGCTGCAGGGCATTGCGGCCGAGGGGCTGGTGCTGCCCGGGGTGGGGGCTTTGCGCGACTGCGTGGCCTCGCTGCGGACCAGCGGCTTCGCCGACACGGTGCGCGGCTGGATCGGCGAGGATCGCCCTTTCCTGGGGGTCTGCCTGGGCATGCAGGCGCTCTTCGAGCGCTCTGAGGAAGGCAACGTGGAGGGGCTGGGGGTCTTCGCCGGGCAGGTGCGCAAGTTTCGGCTGCCGCCGGGCTTCAAGATCCCCCACATGGGCTGGAATACGCTTCGGTTTCGCGACCCGGCCTCGCCGCTGGCCGCCGGCCTCGCGGGGACTGAATCCTTTTACTTCGTGCACAGCTTCTTCTGCGAGCCGGCGGACTCCGCGCTCGTCCTGGCCGAATGTGACTACGGCGGCTATTTTCCAGCCATCGTCGCCCGGGGCCGGGCCTTCGCCACCCAGTTTCACCCCGAAAAGAGCCAGGCCAACGGCCTGCGGATATATCGCAATTTCGCGGCGGTGGCGACGGCCGGGACAACACCTGCAAAGGCCCGGTGATCGGGGGCTTACGCTGCGGTTATATTGCCTTTCGCAGCCATCTTTGCTTTGCCAGTGGCCCTCTTTTAGCTTCGTTTAGCGGTCATGGCCACCACTGCCACGCTCAAACTGGACGATAAAGAATACCCCCTGCCCATCCTGATCGGGACAGAGGGGGAGAAGGCAATCGACACCCGGAAGCTCCGCGCGGATTCCGGATATATTTGCTACGACCAGGGTTACGGAAACACAGGCTCCTGCGAAAGCGCCATCACCTACCTCGACGGCGACAACGGGGTCCTGCGCCACCGGGGCTATCCGATCGAGGATCTGGCGCAGCATAGCGATTTCGTCGAGACGACCTACCTGATCATCTACGGCGAGCTGCCGAACGCCGCCAAACGCAAGGAGTTTGGGCTGCTCCTGCGGCAGAACGCCGCCGTCGAGACCCAGATGCAGCGCATCTTCGAGGGCTTCCCGAAGGACGCCCCGCCCATGGCGATGCTGTCGTCGATCGTTGCCTCGATGGCGGCGCACTATCCGCAGCTGGCCGCGAATAATTTCGAGAAGGACCTCGCGAACTTTGACCTGGCCGCGGCCATGATGGTCTCGAAGATCCGGACCATCGGGGCGATGATCTATCGCTACCTGCGGGGGCTGCCCTACATCTTTCCGAAGCAGGAGCTGCCGTTCTGCGAGAACTTCCTGCACATGATGTTCTCGGAGCCGTACAAGGATTACGTCGCCAGCCCCGAGATCGCCCGCGCGCTGAACCTGCTCCTCCTGCTCCACGCCGACCACGAGCAGAATTGCTCCACCTCGACCGTCCGCATGGTCGCCTCCAGCTCGGCCAACCTCTTCACCTCGATTTCCGCGGGCATCTGCGCCCTCTCCGGTCCGCTCCATGGCGGCGCCAATGTCTCGGTCATGCAGATGCTGCAGTCGATCCACGACGAGGGCGACGACGGCACGCGCTTCATCGAGGCCGCCAAGTCCGGCGGCAAGGGCCATCGTCTGATGGGGTTTGGCCATGCCGTGTACCGCAATTTCGATCCCCGCGCGAAGATCATCGGCAAGGCCGCCACCGAGGTGCTGAAGAAGCTCGGGGTCAATGATCCGCTGCTCGATATCGCGACCAAGCTCGAGCAGGCCGCGCTGAAGGATGACTATTTCCTTTCGCGGAAGCTATACCCGAACGTCGACTTCTACAGCGGCATCATCATGCGCGCCCTGGGCATCCCGACCAACATGTTCACCGTCATCTTTGCGATCGGCCGCACGCCGGGCTGGATCGCCAACTGGCGCGAGGTGGCGGCGAACCCGAAGGGGCGGATCTACCGGCCGCGCCAGATCTACGTGGGCCCGGTCAAGCGCGACTACGTTCCGCTCGGGCAGCGTTCCTGATCGCGGGGGCGAGCTCATGCCGGCTGCTGGCGCCGATTCCGGAAGCCTCGTCGCCGGCCTCCGCGACCGGCTGCTGGCGGCGTTCTCGGGCGAGATCCACAGCCTTTATCTCCTGGGCAGCCGCGCCTTGGGCCGGGAGACGGCCGCCAGCGATTACGACCTGGCGATCCTGTTCCGTCACCCCGCTGACGCCGGGAAGCGGCAGGCAGTCGAACGATGGGCCGAGACGATCCGGCGCGCGGGCGAAGTCATGGTCGACACCACGGTCCTCGACCCGGGCGATCTGGCCGGGGGAGTCCGTCCCTACCTCAAGATCGGCCGGTGCCTGACGGGCGAGGACGTGCTGGGCGGCGCCCCGCTCCGGCCGGCGGACGAACTCGTGGCCTACTACGGGCATCTCGCCGTCTATTTCCTCTGGGCCGTGCGGGGCCGGCCGGCCGTGCTGCAGCATCCGCTGGCCTACCCGGCGGGCGGCGAGGAATTCCGGGGGTACGATCGTCAGGGGATCCGGGTGGGGGAAAACCAATATGTGCCGGGCTGCGCGCAGCTGGTGAACGATGTCTGCTCCCTCGCCAATTTTCGCATGGCCCGCCTCGCGGGCGTCTTTTGCCCGAGCAAGAGCCTGACCGTCGCGACCTGGAGCCAGTGCCTGCCGGACGACCCCTGGCTGCCGCTCGTGCGGGAGGTCTATGAACTCGGCCGCACCCAGGGCCAGGGGCGCCTGCCGGACGCGCCGGCCGACCGGCGCCGGCTGGCGGAATGGTGCGGGGCGCTCCTGCCATTTGAAAACGAGGAGCTGACCGCCTGCCTCCTCGCGCTGCCGCGCTTCGCGGCGCTGCCCGATCCGGAACTGCGGCAGCGCACGCTCAGCATCGTGCGCGGCGTCACCTCCCGCGACCCGGCGGTGGTGGCGGCACTGGCGGCGGCGAAGGCGCTCCTGTGACGACCGCGCCCCGCGTTTCGGTCATCATTCCCGTGCGCAACGACGCCGCTTCGCTGCGGCTCTGCCTGGCGGCCCTCCAGCGGCAGGAATTCCCGGCGGACGAATTCGAGATATTGGTGGTGGACAACGGCTCGAGCGACGACCTGCCGGCGCTGCGCCGGGCGTTTCCCGCCGTCCGCTGGCTGGAGGAAGGCGGCGCGGGCTCCTATGCGGCCCGCAACCAGGGCCTGCGGCACGCGGCCGGCGACATCATCGCCTTCACCGATGCCGATTGCGTGCCTGATCCGGCCTGGTTGCGCGAGGGCGTGGCGGCGCTCGCGGCCGGGAGCGCGACCATCGTCGGGGGCGAGGTGCCGTTCCTCGACCCCGTGGGTCGCGAGCTCAACGCGTACGAGATCCTGGAGACGATCATGTTCGTCCTCGGCAGCGTCCAGAAATTGATCGCCGAGCGGGGCTTCGCGATCACGGCCAACCTTTTTGTCCCGCGCGCGGTGTTTGCGCGGGTGGGAGCGTTCGACCCGGCCTTCAAGTCGGCGGGCGACCGCGAGTGGGTGCACCGGGCCGTGGCCCGGGGAGAGCGGCTGAGCTACTCGGCCGCGGCGATCGTCCGGCATCCCCGACGCAGCACTCGCGCCGCCTTCTACCGCAAGCAGCGGCGGCTGGTCGGGGGCCACCTCACCCTGCTCCGCCGCGAGCATCCGGGTCCCGCCGCGGTCGTGGCCTACCTGCGGATGGTCTCGCTGCTCGATCCCCGGGTGTATCGGGTCGCATTCCGCGAGCCGCGGGCCCGGCATTTCCGACTCCGGTTCGCGGCCACGGTCCTGGCGGTCAGCGTGGTCACGACCGGCGAGAAAATCCGGCTGCTCCTCGGCGGATCGCCGGCGCGCGGTTAGCCCGGAGCTTTGGGCCGGAACCGGGGTCAAAGACCCTTGCCAGTCGGCGGCGCCGGCTTTCTATTCTCAGGTCCCGCAGATCCCATGATCCTTCTCGGCGTCAACATCGACCACGGAGCCACCCTGCGGCAGGCGCGCTATCGCGAGGCGCCCGCCAGCGCGGGGGCGGCGGTGGAGCCTGATCCGGTGGCGCTGGCCATTCTGGCCGAGCAGGCCGGAGCGGACGGCATCACCGTCCACCTGCGCGAGGACCGCCGACATATCCAGGACCACGACGTCGTCCGCGTGCGCCAGACGGTCGCGACCCGGGTCAACCTTGAGATGGCCTGCACGCCGGCGATGACGGAGTATGCCCTTCGCCTGCGGCCCGATTCCGTCTGCCTCGTCCCCGAGAATCGCCAGGAGGTCACGACGGAGGGCGGCCTCGATCTGGTGGGCAACCGCGATCGCGTCGCCGCCGTGGTGCGGGCCATGGACGCCGCCGGCATCACCACCAGCCTCTTCATCGATCCGGACGCGCCGCAGATCGCGCTCGCGGCTGAGCTGGGCGCGCCCTGGATCGAGCTGCACACGGGGGCCTACGCCAATGCCTATTACACGCCGCGCCGCGCGGCGGAATTCGAGCGGCTGCGCCGCGGCGCGGTCCAGGCGCACGGCCTGGGTCTCGTCGTCAACGCGGGCCACGGCATTAACTACATCAACATTGCCGAAGTGCGGACGCTCCCGCACCTGCACGAGCTCAATATCGGGCACAGCATCCTGAGCCGCGCGCTCTTCACCGGCATTGCCGAGGCGGTGCGCGAGATGAAGGCCCGGATGAATCCTGCTTAAATTGGAAAACCTCCAGCTTCCCCCCGGCGGCATCCTCCTGGGCCTCGGTGCCGACATCATCGAGGTCGACCGGATCCGCCGCGCCGTGGAGCGGCAGGGCGAGCGTTTCCTCCTGCGGGTCTACACCGAGGAGGAGCGGGCCTACTGCCTCCGGCACGCCCATCCCCATCCGCACCTGGCGGCGCGCTTTGCGGCCAAGGAGGCGGTCTCGAAGTGCTTCACCACCGGGATCGGGGCGGATCTCAGCTGGAAGTCCGTCTCGGTCTACCATGGCGCGCGGATGCAGCCGCTGATCCGGCTCGACGAGCAGGGGGAAGCGCTGCTGCGGCGCCGCGGCGCGACCCATGTTCTGGTCACCCTTTCCCATACCCGGGCCTCGGCCATGGCGGTCGCCGCCCTGGTCCGGGCGGTTTGATCCGGACGCCTTTTCCGCCAACCTGTTCCGGCCATGGATGACTCTCCCGTTCCCGCCCCGCCCACCCCGGTCCCCTCCTGGGTGATGCTGGGCTTTGTGGTGGGCGTTCTGTTCATGCTGGCCCTGCCGCGGCGCCAGGCCCCGGCGCCCGCCCCGCCGGTCCCGGTCATGGCGCCCCCCCCGCCGCCGGCCCCGCCGCCCGCGATGACCACGATCGAGGCGGTTTTCGCCCAGTGGGGAAAATACGCGGTGTGGGATAATGACACGACCGAGGTCGCCCTCTGGGACTCGCAGACGAAGGACTTTTCCCAGTGCTATGTGGTGCTGCGCGCGGGCGACACCTACTTCTTCCATTCGATCCCCCGCCTGACGCGTCCGCTCCTGCGGCATGGCCTGCCGGACGGCGAAAACACGCCGCTCGAGTTCACCGAGACGGCCGCCCAGCAGCGGGAATGGATGCGCGCGTCGCGCGACGAAAGCTGGCGGGCCTTCACCGAGGCGGTGCATAGTGGCGTCGCGGCCCCGCCGAAGCCGAAGGTCGCGCCATGAAACCCGCCAGTCATCCCATTTTCTCGGGCGCCCAGGCGCGGGCCTTTGAGGCCCGCTATTTTGGCGGGGACGAGACGGCCGAGGGGGCCGCCATGGAGGCGGCTGGCGCCGCCGTGGCCGCCGCCGTCCTCCGCGATTTTGGCGAACGCGGTCCCTGGCCCGCGGCAGCGCGGATTCTGGTCCTGGCGGGCAAGGGCCACAACGGCGGCGACGCCCTGATCGCGGCCCGTCACCTGCTCCGGGCGCATCCTGACGCCCGGGCCGACGTCATCTTCGCCTTGGGCCAGAGGGAACTGCGGCCTCTGGCCCAGCATGCCTGGCGGGAACTCTGCCACGCGTGCCCCGATCGCGTCCTGGCCATCCCCGCGGAGCGCATGGCCCGCCGGTACGATCTCAGCCTCGACGGAATCTTTGGCTTTCAATTCCGCCCGCCGGTGCCGCGCGGGGTGGGCGCCTTGCTGGCGCGGGTCAATGCGCTGCCGGTGAGCCTCCGCACGGCCATCGACCTGCCCAGCGGCCTGGGGGATGCCCCGGCGGCCGCCGGGGCCGCCGTCTTTCGCGCCGATTTCACCTATGCCACGGGCAGCGTGAAGCAGGCGGTGGTGAATCCCTCGGCGGTGCGGTGGGTGGGAAGGCTCCGCTACCTAGACTTGGGATTTTTTGACGGCGACGCCATAGCCGGCGCCTCGCGGGTGCTTACCCTGGGGGTCCTGGCGGACCTGAGCGCCCTGCGGGCGGCGGACTCCGACAAGCGGACCTACGGCCACCTCTTTGTGATCGGCGGGTCGCGGGGCTACCCGGGCGCCGTGCTCATGGCCGTGCTCGCCGCCCTGCGCAGCGGGGTGGGGCTGCTGACGGCGGCGGTGCCGGAGTCCCTGGCTCCAGCCTTCGCCGCCCGCGCCCCCGAGGCCATGTGGGTGGGACTGCCGGAGACGCCCGACGGCGGGCTGGCGCTGGAGGGGCGGCGGCTCCTGCAGTCGCGGCTCGGGCGCGCCAGCGCCATCGCGATGGGTCCCGGCCTCGGCCGGGAGCCGGAGACTCTGGCATTGATGCGGGAGGTGGTGGAGGCTGCCACAGTGCCGCTGGTCATCGACGCCGACGCCTTGCGGCCGGAGATCGTCACGGCGGGCACGATGCCGCGCATCCTGACGCCCCACGCGGGGGAATGGGAGCGGATCAAGGCCGGCAGCGGGCGGCGGCGCCAGCCGCGCGCCTGGAGGGAGGCCGTGGTCGTGCACAAAGGGCCGCTGACGGCCGTGGCGTCCGGCCCGAACCGTTATTTCAGCCCGTTTGGCGGCCCCGTCCTCGCGCGCGGGGGCAGCGGCGACGTGCTGACCGGGCTCACGGGCGGCCTGCTCGCCCAGACGCCGGCCGATCCCCTGCTGGCGGCCTGCCGGGGCGTGGCGTGGCACGGCCGGGCGGCGGATGCGCTCGCGCGGGCCCAGGGCGCCACGGCGGCCGTGGTGACCGACTTGCTAGAGTACCTTCCGCAAGCATTGCGTGAAGGCTGACCCCGCATCCGACCTCCTCACCGAATCCCAGGCCTGTCTGGTCCTCAACGCCCTCCCGGGGGTGGGCCCGATTGTCCTGCACCGGCTGCGTGAGGCGGTCGGAGGCGGGTTCCGCGAGGTCCTCCTCGCGCCCCCGTCCCGCTGGGAGAAGGTGCGGGGACTGCGGGAAGCCGGAGCGGCGGCGCTGGCCGACTGGAGCCGGCATTTTGACCTGCCGGGCGAGGAAGCGAAGTTGGCGGCTGCGGGAGCCTCGTTCCTCGCCTGGAGCGATGACTCCTACCCGGCCGCCTTGCGGGAGATCGCCGATCCGCCGCTCGGACTGTACCGCCGCGGGCCGGCTGACCCTGGCCGGCGAGGGGTCGCGATTGTCGGCACCCGGCGGCCGACGCACTACGGCCGAGCGGTGGCCCGCGAGCTCGCGAGGGCGCTGGTGGAACGCGATTTTTGTGTCGTGAGCGGGCTGGCGCAGGGGATCGACACGGCCGCGCATGAGAGCGCGCTCGCGGCCGGGGGCGCGACGGTGGCCGTCCTCGGCACGGGTCTCGACCTGGCCTATCCGCCCGAGAATCGCGCGCTCCAGGAGCGCATCGCGGCCACCGGCGCGATCCTTTCGGAATTTCCGTTTGGCCGGCCGGCCTCCCGGCAATCGTTTCCCCGCCGCAACCGGATCGTCGCCGGTCTCTCGCTCGCGGTCATCGTGGTCGAGAGCGGCGCGGCGGGGGGCGCCATGATCACCGCCCGGCTGGCAGGCGAGCAGGGCCGGCCGGTCTTCGCCGTCCCGGGCCGGATCGATCAGCCAACGAGCGCCGGCTGTCACCAGCTGATCCGCGATGGGGTGACCCTGCTGACCGGGATCGAGGACCTCCTGGAGGAACTGGGCTTTCTCGGCGGCCGGCGGCCGCTGCCGATCTCCCCCCGGCCCGGGGCCGGTCTCGCGGAGGCCAGCCGGCTGACGGGGGACGAGGCGAAGGTGCTGGCCCGGTTGGCCGGCGGCGAAATTCTCGCGCCCGACGTATTGGCGGAGAGCCTGGCAATCCCGGCCGCGCGGATCTCGGCCGCCCTCCTGATGCTGGAACTCAAGGCCCTGGCGGCCCGGCAGCTCGACGGCCGCTACGAGGCGATCGACCCCGCCTAGCCCGGAGGCCACGTGAGGACGCGGCCGGCCAGGAGGTGGACGTGCAGGTGCGGCACGGTTTCGCCGGCATCCGGCCCGTGGTTGATCACAATGCGGTAGCCGCCGGCGAGGCCCAGCTGGCGGGCCATCACGCCCGCGACCACCAGGAGATGGCCCAGGAGGGCCTCATCCCCTGCCGCCGCCTCGCCCAGCCGCGGGATGACCTTTTTGGGGATGAGCAGGAGATGGACCGGCGCCTGCGGGTCGCGGTCCCGAATGACGAGGCAGCGGTCGTCCTCGTACTCGATCTGCGCGGGAATCTGGCGGGCGATGATTTTCTCGAAGATCGTCATAGGAAGAGCAGCTGCAGGTCCGCGTGCGCGCCGGTGCGGGCGGCGGCGAGTTCGCGGATGAAGGCGAGCGCGTCGTCGTAGTCGCGCTGGCGCCGCGGCGTGACCCGGCGGTCGGCGGGGAGCAGGGCGGGGCGGAGGTTCGTGATCAGCAGGGTGGACTCGCGGAAGGGGGCCAGCTGCTTCAGGCCCTGCATGATCTCGGCCCGCGCAAAGAGCGGGGTGGAGGAGTGCAGGGTGGCCGTGGCGTCCCAGTGGAAGAAGCCGTGCGCCGGCTGGTGTCGGCAGAACTGCGCGAGCAGCCGGGCGGCCGCGGCATTGAAGGCGGCGTCGAAGCGGGCGGCGGTCTCCGGCTGCTCCTGGGCCTGGACCTCGAGCTCGGCCAGGCTGAAGGCGAGGCCGATCTTGATCTGCTCCGCCAGGTAAAGATCGTGCCCGGTGACGTGGGCGAAGAGCGCGTTGATGAAATGCAGCCGGCGCAAGTCATCGCGCGCAGGCGCGGCCCTCAAGGGGTTTTCCCCTTCGGTTTGGCCAAGGCGCTGATCTCGTGCATGAACTCCGAGACGTCGCGGAACTCCTTGTACACGCTGGCGAAGCGCACATAGGCAACCTGATCGATGTTGCGCAGGCGCTGCATCACCCCTTCGCCCACGGCATGGGACGGAATCTCGGTCTCATACTGGGCCTCGAGCGCGTCGATCACGTCCTCGACCAGCATGGTGATCTGTTCCAGGTCGATCGGACGCTTGTGGCAGGCGGCCCGGACCGCCCGAATCAGCTTCTCGCGGTCGAACTCCTCCCGGCGCCCGTCGCGCTTGATGACGACGATGCCGTCGCGGACCAGGGTCTCGGTCGTCGTGAAGCGATGGGTGCATTCCATGCACTCGCGGCGGCGGCGGATGGTGTTCCCCTCCTTGCTGATGCGGGAATCGATGACCTTGTCCTCAATGGAAGTGCATTTGGGGCAGCGCATGGGTGTAACGTGCGACCGTCAGGTCCTAGTTTAGTTCGAGGAAATTCTTCAGGATTTTCATGCCGCCGTCCGTCGCGATGGACTCGGGGTGAAACTGGACGCCCCAGATGGGCATCGAGCGGTGGCGCAGGCCCATGACCTCGCCCTCGGCCGTCTCGGCCGTGATCTCGAGCTCCGCGGGAAAGCTGGCCCGCTCGACCAGGAGCGAATGGTAGCGGGTGGCCGGAAAATCCTGGGGCATGTCCTTGAAGAGGTCCTTGCCGTTGTGCTCGATCGGCGAGGTCTTGCCGTGCATCAGCCGGCCGGCCCGGACGACCTTGCCGCCAAAATACTGCCCGATCGCCTGGTGGCCGAGGCAGACGCCGAGGACGGGGGTCTTGCCGGCAAAGGCCTTGATGATGTCGAGCGTCACCCCGGCCTCGGTGGGCGAGCAGGGGCCGGGCGAGATCATGACCCGGTCCGGCTTGAGGGCGACCGCGGCCGCGGGGGTGATCTCGTCGTTGCGGAACACCCGCTGTTCCACCCCCAGCTGGCCGAAATATTGGACCAGGTTGTAGGTGAAGGAGTCGTAGTTGTCTATGACCAGGAGCACTTCCCACCATTTAACCGCGAAGTCGCCCCCGGGTCAATACGGGGCGCAGGCCCCCGGGCCGGTGCCCGGGCCTAATGGGGGATGCAATCCGGCCTGAAACCGTTTGCCTCCGCCCCCCTCCCGTCCGAAGCTGCGCCGCTCATGGCGCCTTTCACGCTCCTCCAGACCGACACCGCCACCGCCGCGCGGCGGGGCCGGCTGCGCACGCGGCACGGCGTGGTGGAGACGCCCATCTTCATGCCGGTGGGGACCCAGGGCACGGTCAAGGCGGTGACACCGGCCCACTTGCGCGAGATCGGCGCCCAGATCATCCTCGGGAACACGTATCACCTGAACCTCCGGCCGGGGAGCGCCCTGGTGCGGGAAATGGGCGGGCTGCACAAGTTCATGGGTTGGGACGGCCCCATCCTGACCGACAGCGGCGGCTTTCAGGTCTTCAGCTTGGCGCGGCTGCGGGAGATCAGCCCCGAGGGGGTCGCCTTTCAGTCCCATCTGGACGGCGCCAGGCTGTTCCTCGGCCCCCGCGAGGTCATGGGGATCCAGGCCGACCTTGGGTCGGACATCGCCATGGTGCTCGACGAATGCCCGCCCTGGCCCTGCGAGCGCTCCGCCTGCGCGGAGGCGGTCGCGCGCTCGCTGCGCTGGGCGACGCAGTGTCGGCAGGTTGCGACCGACAGCGGGTTCCTGGCCGCCGGCCACCACGTCTTTGCGATCGCCCAGGGGTCGAGCTTCGCGGACCTGCGCCGGGAGGCCGCCGAGAGCCTGGCCGCGCTGGATTTCTCGGGCTACGCGATTGGCGGGGTGAGCGTGGGCGAGCCCGAGCCGGAAATGCTGGCGCAGGTGGCGATGACCGCGCCCTTCCTCCCGGCGGACAAGGCGCGCTACACCATGGGCCTGGGCACGCCCCCGCAATTGCTCAAGATGGTGGCCTTGGGCGTGGACATGTTCGACTGCGTTCTGCCCACGCGCGTGGCCCGAAACGGCCTCGCCTTTACGCCGGACGGCCCGATCAACCTCCGCAACGAGCGGTTCCGGGCCGACCCGCGGCCGGTGGTCGAAGGGCTCGACAATTACACCTGCCGAAACTTTTCCCGGGCATACCTCCGCCACCTCTTCATGGCCGGCGAGATGCTCGGCGGGACCCTGGTCACGATCCACAACCTACACTTCTTCCTGGACCTGATGGCCCAGGTCCGGGCCCATATTGAAACCGGCGACTATGCCTCTTGGCATCGCGGCTGGATCGAGCGGTATGAGGCTGGGCATAGCTAGCCGACTTTCATCCATGGCCACGAAGAAAAAAGCCTTTGATGCGATTGCCGCGTCCCGCCAATGGCGCCGGCAGACGAGCCGCATACTGCTCGCGATGACTTCGGCGGAGCGGATCGCTTTTTTGGATCGTTGCTTGCAGCGCTGGCCCGCGCGGCCTTGAGAGAATCGGAGGCAAGGTCGCCTCTTGAAAGCCAGCGCTGTCGACCGAGCATGATCCGGGCGACTATCGGCCTGAAGGGCCTCGCTTTCGGATTGCCGCCGAGCGGTTTACGTAAGAAACTCAGCCGGAATGAGAATCCTCGTCACCGGAGGGGCCGGCTTTCTGGGCTCCCACCTCTGCGACCGCCTGATCAGGGACGGCCACGAGGTCGTCTGCCTGGACAACTTCTTCACCGGCCGGAAGCAGAACATTGCCCACCTCCTGGGCGTCCCGGGCTTCGAGCTGGTCCGCCACGATGTGATCGATCCCTTCAAGTTTGAGGTGGACCAGATCTACAACCTGGCCTGCCCCGCCTCGCCGCCGCACTACCAGTACAACCCGATCAAGACCATCAAGACGTCGGTGATGGGCGCCATCAACTGCCTCGGCCTGGCCAAGCGCGTCAAGGCGCGGATCATGCAGGCGAGCACGAGCGAGGTGTATGGGGATCCGCAGGTGCACCCGCAGCCGGAGACTTATTGGGGCAACGTCAACCCGATCGGGAAGCGGTCGTGCTATGACGAGGGCAAGCGCTGCGCTGAGACCCTTTTCTTCGATTACCACCGCGAAAACCGGGTCGATATCCGGGTCATCCGGATCTTCAACACCTACGGCCCACGCATGCACGAGGCCGACGGGCGGGTGGTCTCGAATTTCATCGTGCAGGCGCTGCGCGGCGAGGACATCACGATCTACGGCGACGGGAGCCAGACCCGGTCGTTCTGCTTTGTCGATGACCTGATCGAGGGGTTCATCCGCATCATGGCCCAGTCCGAGACGGTGGGCCCGGTCAACCTGGGCAATCCCGGCGAGTTCACCATGATGCAGCTGGCGGAGCTCACGCTGAAGCTGGTCGGCGGGAAGTCGAAGATCGTCCACAAGGCGCTGCCCTCCGACGACCCGAAGCAGCGCCGGCCGGACATCACCATTGCCCGCAAGGTCCTGCAGTGGGAGCCGAAGGTTCCGCTCGAGGAAGGCCTCAAGCGGACGATCGAGTATTTCCGCGGCGTCGTCTGATCCCGCGCGGCGGCGAGCCTACTTTCCGTACTTGATGACGGTGGGGGCGCCCACGTCCACGTGGGACTGCGATCCCACCGCGGTCTGCCGGTCCACCAGATCGTCCATCTGCTTGCCGAAATAATCCGCCGCCTGATGGCTCATGGCCGGCAGGGCCTCGGTGAAATTGTTGCCGTCGGCGCGGATGTTCATCCGGACCGACCAGACCGGCCGCGGCTGGTCGGGCTTGGTGGCGGACGCGAGCTGCTTGCCGCCCCGCGCCGCGTGGTCGCGCTGGATCTTCTGGTAGTCGTAAGCCAGCAGGATGACGAAATACCGCTCGTCGATCAGGTCCTGGATGTGGCTGGCCTCGGACTGGCTAATGCCGCTCGGCGTGGCCCAATCCATCTTTCCCTCCTTGGCCAGCGCATCGGTGTAGCCGAGCAGCCGCGCATTGCGGTTCAGTTCCGACTGCTGGGAGATCGCCTCGGTGTCGGCGTTGGAGAGATTGATGTTCATGTTGCTGATCGCGGCGATGCCGGCCGTTCCACCCGCGGTGCTCGACATGCCAGCGTTGTAGGCTCCGATCGAGGAATAGAGGTCCTTCAGCTCGAACTGATACTGGGTGTTCGATTTGTCGTTCATCGGATCGTTCATCGTGGTCCCCCAGTTCACCACGATCAGCAGGTCGGCGGCGCGCGCGTCGCGCGTGGGCAGGTAGTTCTGCCGGGCCAGGTCCGGGGCCAGCGTCTTGGCGATCGCCATGAAGGTTTCATGGTCGATCGAGGGATCATGGGTCATGCCACCGAAGAACTTTCCCTGGTAGAGGACGTAGCTTTCGGCGCGGGGCGAGCCGTTGGCAAATTTGTGCTCGGTGTACGCCTTGTTGGCGGTCGCGTTGATGATGACGAAATCCTCATGGTCGGCGCGGAGGGCCAGGGGCGAAAGGGCGGCGGCCAGAAGGGCGGCGAAAGGGAGGATCAGCGTTTTCATGCTCGGAGGGGACGGGGTGACGGTTGCTCCTATCTCTGCCTGAATCATGCCACGGAAACGGATGGGTTGCAAACCGCTGTTTTGAAGATGCTTATGATTTCGATCACCGGTAAATTTGCCCCTGGCCCGGGCGACCCTGGTTGCGGGCACCCACTCCTGTCTATCGACAGCGGACATGGCGGGCGGTAACCCCCAGCGGCTGAAAAACACGGGAGGGCGCTCAAGGTCGCCGCGACAATCGGGCGAGGCCCGTGTCCACTCGGGTGAGGCCGCCGCATTCGATTTGCCAAGGCGCGGCCAAACGATACGATTTCAACCCCTTTCATGCTCTCTTCCCTGTTTAAGCGGTTCTCCGGGCGGCACTACCGCAAGTTTCTCGAGGCTTGTCGGCCGATTGTGGCCAGGATCAACGAGTTGGAGAATTCGTATCAGAGCCTCACCGATGATCAGCTGCGGGCCAAGACGGATGAGTTTCGCGCCCGCCTCAAACAGGGCGAGACCCTCGACCAGATTCTGCCGGAAGCCTTCGCCGCGGTGAAGAACGCCGCCCGCCGGCTGCAGGGCCGCAAGATCACGGTCTGCGAGCATGAGCTGACCTGGGACATGGTTCACTTCGACACCCAGCTGATCGGCGGCATGTCGCTGCACCAGGGTCGGATCGCGGAAATGGCCACGGGCGAGGGCAAGACCCTGGTCGCCACACTGCCCCTGTACCTGAACTCCCTGGTCGGCCGCAATTCCCAGCTGGTCACGGTCAATGACTACCTGGCCCGCCGCGATTCCGAGTGGATGAGCTACATCTACCGCTTCCTGGGCGTCAGCTGCGGCTGCATCCAGCAGCAGATGGCCCCGGCCCTGCGCCGGGACATGTACAACTGTGACATCACCTATGGGACCGCGAGCGAGTTCGGGTTCGACTACCTGCGCGACAACGGCATGGCCACGCGCAAGGAGGACCAGGTCCAGCGGGACCACTGGTACTGCATCGTGGACGAGATCGACTCGATCCTGGTGGACGAGGCGCGCACGCCGCTGATCATCTCCGGGCCGGCGCCGATCGAGCGCGAGCAGCCGTTCACGCGGCTGAAGCCGAGCGTCGACCGGCTGGTCAGCGACCAGACGCGGCTCTGCAACAAGCTCGCCGGCGAGGCCAAGGATCTCCTGGAAAAGGCCGCCCCCAGCGCGGATGACCGCCATCTGGCCGCGCGCAAGATGCTGCAGGTCAAGATGGGCAATCCGAAGAACAAGCAGCTGCTCCGCCTGATGGAGAACCCGGAGATACTGAAGCAGCTGGACAAGATGGAGACGGACCTGAACTCCGACCTGAACAAGGACCAGCTCTACCAGCTGAAGGAGGATCTGCTTTACGTCATCGACGAGCGCCAGCATCAGGCCGACCTGACGCTGCTGGGCCGCAACCAGCTCCGCCCGGACGACCCCGATGGCTTCGTGCTGCCGGACCTCGCCACCGAGTTCTCGGACCTCGACCGCGACACGACGCTGACCCCGGAGGAACGCGAGGCCCGCAAGGTCGCCGCCCAGTCGCACTACGCCACCATTTCCGAGGAGATCCACGCGATCTCGCAGTTGCTGCGGGCCTATTCGCTCTACGAGCGCGACGTCGAGTACGTCGTCACGCCCGAGGGCAAGGTGATGATCGTGGACGAGAACACCGGCCGCGTGATGCCCGGCCGCCGCTGGTCCGACGGCCTGCACCAGGCGGTCGAGGCCAAGGAGAACGTCGCGATCGAGCGCGAGACGCGCACCTACGCGACGATCACGATCCAGAACTATTTCCGGATGTACGAGAAACTGGCCGGCATGACCGGCACGGCCGAGACGGAGGCGACCGAGTTCAACGACATCTACAAGCTGGCGGTGCAGGTCATCCCGACCAACCGGCCCGGCATCCGCATCGACCGCAACGATTCCATCTTCAAGACCCGCCGGGACAAATACACGGCCGTCGTGCGCGAGATCGAGGCCGCGCACAAGCGGGGCCAGCCGGTCCTGGTCGGCACGACCAGCGTCGAGTCGTCGGAGGTGCTGTCGCGCATGCTCAAGCGGACCGGCGTCATCCATTCGGTCCTCAACGCCAAGTTCCACCAGCAGGAGGCGGAGATCGTCGCCCGCGCCGGGCACCGGGGCTCGGTGACCATCGCCACCAACATGGCCGGCCGCGGCACCGACATCAAGCTGGGGGAGGGTGTCCGCTATAACGTCACCACCAAGCCGCATCCCGAGAAGAAGGGCGTCCTGGTCTACGTGCTGACCGAGCCGACCTCCGGCGAGGTCCGCGAGCTCGACTCCGACAGCGATGCCGCCCGCACCCTCCAACTCCGCCCCGATACCCGGGTGACCGGCGGCCTCTTTGTCATCGGCACGGAGCGCCACGAGTCCCGGCGCGTGGACCGGCAGCTGCGCGGCCGCTGCTCCCGCCAGGGCGATCCCGGCCTGACCAAGTTCTTCCTTTCCCTCGAGGACGACCTGATGCGGCTCTTTCTGCAGGGCAACCTGGCCTCCCGCCTGATGGAGGGCTCGATGAAGGACGGCGAGGAGCTGGAGCACTCGCTGCTCAACCGCTCGATCGAGTCGGCCCAGAAGAAGGTCGAGCAGCAGAATTTTTCCCAGCGCAAGCGGCTGCTGCAGTACGACGACGTCCTGAACCAGCAGCGCGAGGTGATCTACGGCATCCGCAACGCGGCGATCCACGCGGAGCGCTCGAAGGAAATCATCTTCGAGCAGGTCGAGGAGGAGCTCCTCAACCGCCTCCACGTCGCCGGCTTCGGCGAGAAGGGCGGCGCCAACGCCGCCGCGGTCGAGAGCCTGGTCGGCTGGATCAACGCCCATTTTCCGGTGAGTCTCCGGCCGGACGAGCTGGTCGGCGACGCGCCCGAGGCGCTGGTCGCCCAGATCCTCGGGCGGGTGAAGCAGGCTTACGCGGTGAAGGAATCGGTCGAGCAGCCGGAGGCCCTCGGCGGCCTCGAGCGCTACGTCGTGATCAACGCCATCGACCGCCACTGGCAGGAGCACCTGACGGAGATGGAGGAATTGCGGCGCTCCATCGGCCTGCGCAGCTACGGCCAGAAGGATCCCCTGGTGGAGTACAAGGCCGAGGCCTACACGTATTTTGCGGAGCTGATGGGCAACGTGCGCCTGGAGATCTGCACCGGCCTCTTCCGCAGCGCCTCGAACCTCGAGTCTTTTGAGAACATGCTCTCGATCCTGGCGCGCAGCGCCCGGACCCAGGGCCCGGAGAACGCCCCGGCCCCCGCCCGCCTCGTGGCGCCGCCGCCCGGCGCCCCTCCGGGCGCCCCGCCCGCGCCGACGCCGGAGGTGGAGGTGCAGCTGCCGAAGGTCACCATTCGCCGCGACGTCCCGAAGGTGGGCCGCAACGATCCCTGTCCCTGTGGCAGCGGCAAGAAGTTCAAGCAGTGCCACGGGGCCTGAGCGGCCCCGGGCGCCCGATCCGACATGGCTGACGCCCCCTGGCCCGACGGGCTCGAGACCCCGCCCTCCTACTGGCGGCTGAACGCGCGCTGGCTCGCGCCCCTGGCGGTCTTCCTCTCCACCGCCATCCTGACGGTGCTGTCCTTCCCGCCCTATGCGGCGCCGGAATTCGCCTACGCCTTCGCCTCGCCGGCGATCTTTTGGGCGTTCTCGCGCCCTCCGCTCAAGGTCTTCGTCTGGACTCTCTTCGCCGCGCAGGCGGTGGCCTGGATCGTCATTCTTTGCTGGCTGCGCCACGTGACCTTCTTTGGCCTCTTCCTCCTCGGGCCCTTTGTCGGCGCATGGGTCGGCAGCTGGTACCTCGCGGTCTGGTGGACGATGCCGCGACTGCACGGGCGGCCGGCCCCGGTGCGCATGCTGGCCCAGCTCGGGCTGGCCGGCGCCTGGGTGCTGGTGGAGTGGACGCGCACCTGGCTCCTGAGCGGTTTTCCCTGGCTGCCGCTGGCGGCCAGCCAGTGGCAGCGGACCAGCATCCTGCAGATCGCCGCCTACACGGGCGCCTATGGCGTCTCCTTTGTCCTGATCGCGATGAATGTCGGGTTCGCGGCCTACGCCCACCGGCTGCTGGTCGAGGGCGAGCGCAATTTTCTGAAGCGGCGCAGCCCGGAGTTCCTGCTCGCGCTGTTCCTCCTCCTGGCCTGCCTCTCGATCCAGGTGCAGGAGACGATCAATCGCCGGCTTTTCAATGAATCGCTCGGCCGGATCGCGCTCGTCCAGCCCGACATTCCGCAGAGCGCGAAATGGGATCCCGCCGAGGCCCCGGGCATCCAGCGGATCCTCGAGCGGCTGACCCGGACGGCCGGCGCCAGCCGGCCCGACCTAATTCTCTGGCCCGAATCGGCCGCGCCGGGCGCCGTCAAGGGGGACCCGGAGATGCAGGCGTGGGTGGCCTCGCTCGCCAAGGAGACGAACGTCCCGCTGCTCATCGGGGCGAATGCCTTCGAGACCGACGCCAACGGCACCCGCTGGTACGATGCCGGCTTCGCGGTCACGCCCGACGGGGTGCAGCCGTCCTACTACGCCAAGCGGCATCTCGTGCCCTTCGGCGAATATGTCCCGCTCCGTCCGGTTCTCGGCTGGATGTCGAAATTCGTGCCGCTGCCGGACGACGCGAACCCGGGCCGGGATGCCGCGCCGCTTTTGATCCGGCTGCCGCACGGGCCGACCGCCTTCGGAGTATTGATCTGCTATGAGGACATCTTCCCACAGCTGGCCCGCGACAGCGTCCTGTCCGGGTCCGACGTGCTGGCGGTCCTGACCAACGATGCCTGGTACGGCGAGGAGGGCGCCGCCTACCAGCACGCCGCCCACTCCGTCCTGCGGGCGGTCGAGACCCGCCGTCCCGTGCTGCGCAGCGGCAACGCCGGCTGGAGCGGCTGGATCGACGAGTTCGGCGGGATCCGGTCCACCCTCCAGGATGACCAGGGCAGCGTGTACCTGCGCGGGACCGGCTCGGTGAACGTTTCGCGCGACCGCCGTTGGGTCGGGCGGAAGAGCTTTTACGTGGAGCACGGCGACTGGTTTGTCCTGGCGAGCGCGGGCCTCGCGCTGCTGGGATTCGCGCTGTTGTTCCGGGTGCCCCCGACCGTGCCGGAACCCGGCGCCGGATTGCTGCGGTGATGAGCTCCCGCGTCTCCGCCACCGACCTGGTGACCTACGCCCGCGCCTTGCTGGCGGGCACGGGATTGGAGGCGGAAAAGGCGCAGGCCGTCGCCGAGGTCCTGGTGGAAGGCGATCTGCTGGGTCACACCACGCACGGCCTCCAGCTGCTCCCGGGTTACCTGACCGAGCTGGAGCAGGGCCGGATGGCCCGCGCCGGCTCGCCGAAGGTCCTGGCGGATTTTCCGGCGGCGGTCACCTGGGATGGCAACCGGCTCCCGGGCCCCTGGCTGGCGCGCGAGGCCCTCGCGCTGGCGGCAGTCCGCGCGCGCACCCAGGGCACCTGCACGGTGGTCATCCGGCGCAGCCATCACCTGGCCTGCCTGGCCGCCTACCTGCAGCCGATCGCGGAGCAGGGGCTGATGGTACTCCTTTCCTGCTCGGATCCCTCCGCCGGGGGCGTCGCGCCGCACGGCGGCCGCAAGGCCATTTACACTCCGGATCCGCTGGCCGCCGCGTGGCCGACCGACCAGGGGCCGGTGATGCTCGACGTCTCGATGTCGATCACGACCAATGGACTCAGCAAGCGCCTGAAGGCGGAAGGCGGCCGGTTTCCCGGGGCCTGGGCGGTCGATGGCGGCGGCAATCCCACCGACGATCCGGCGGCGCTCTTCGGGGAGAACCCGGGAGCCCTCCTGCCGCTGGGCGGAACCGATCACGGCCACAAGGGCTATGCGCTCGGGCTCCTGATCGAAGCGCTCACCGGCGGGCTCGCCGGCCACGGCCGCGCGGATCCCGCCGAGGGCTGGTCGGCGAATGTCTTCCTGCAGGTGCTCGATCCCGCCCTTTTCGGCACCCGGGATGATTTCATCCGGCAGACCTCCTGGCTGGCCGACGCCTGCCGGCGGAATCCGCCCCGGCCCGGCTTCGAGCGCGTGCGCCTGCCGGGCGAGGCGGGCCTGAAGCGCCGGGCGGACCAGCTGGCCCGCGGCATCGAACTCTACCCCGGCATCCTCGCGGCCCTCGCGCCCTGGGCCCGGAAATTCGGCGTTGTCGCGCCCGCCGCCTAGGCTCCAATCTCATCCCTTATGTCTCCCAAGCTCATTCGCCGCGCCGTCGAGGCGCTGGAAAAATTCAAGATTGAGACGCCCTCCTGGGGCTTCGCCGACACCGGCACCCGCTTCGGCAAGTTTTTCCAGGACGCCGCCGCGATCGACGTGAACGACAAGCTGGCGGACGCCGGCCAGGTCCATCGGCTGACGGGCTGCTGCCCGACGGTCGCCGTGCATGTCCTCTGGGATTTCAAGAAGGGGGAGGATCCCAAGGCCGTCGCCCGCCTCGCCCGCAAGCACGGGGTCAGGATCGGCGCGATCAACCCCAACCTCTTCCAGGAGCAGTGCTACAAGTGGGGCTCCTTCGGCAACCAGGATGCCGCCATCCGCCGCCACGCGCTGCGCCACTGCTACGACTCGATCGCGATCGGGAAGGCGGTCGGCAGCGAATTCATCTCCCTCTGGTTCGCCGACGGCACGAGCTATCCGGGCCAGGAGAGCATCCGCGACCGCAAGCACCGCTTCGAGACCTGCCTGAAGGCCTGCCACGCCCGGCTGGCGCCAGGCCAGACGATGCTGGTCGAGTACAAGCCCTTCGAGCCGGCGTTTTACGCCACCGACATCGCCGACTGGGGCATGGCCTACGTGCTTTCGAAGAAAGCGGGCCCGCGCGCCAAGGTCCTCGTCGACACCGGCCACCACTACCAGGCCCAGAACATCGAGCAGATCGTGGCCTTTCTCCTCGATGAGAACATGCTCGGCGGGTTCCACTTCAACGACCGCCGGTACGCCGACGACGACCTCACGCTGGGGTCGATCGATCCCTACCAGGTCTTCCGGATCTTCCACGAGATCCATGCCTTCGCCGCCGATCGCGGCGCGGCGCCGGACATTGCCTACATGATCGACCAGTGCCACAACGAGAAGCCGAAGATCGAGGCGACGATCCAGACGGTGGTGATCGCGCAGGAGCTCTACGCCAAGGCGGCCCTCGTGAACCACGAGAAGCTGCGCCGCGCGCAGGCCCGCAACGACGTGGTCACGGCCGAGCTCGAGCTGAAAAAGGCGTTCTTCACCGATGTGGCCCCGGCCCTGGCCGCGTGGCGCCGGCGCCACGAGCTGCCGTCCGACCCGCTGGCGGAGCATCGCCGCAGCGGCTACGAGCGGAGGGCCGCCACCGAGCGGCGGGCCCGGCGCCAGGCATTGGGCCTCGTGCAGGGTGGCAGCTTCGCCTGAGGCGAGGCTGCGGCTAAAACGCGCCGGGCTTCCAGGCCAGGACTCCCGCCAGGGCGGCTTTGACCGCCGGCGGGGTCTCGGGCGTCTGCTGGAGATATCCCAGGTAATCGCGCACGAGCTTGTGCTGGGCTGCGTTGAGGCGCAGCGACCAAAGCGTGGCATTGAGGAGAGCGCTCTTCATGACCTCCGGTGGCGGCGTGGCCGGCGGATGGGCGAGCTGGCGAAATGCGTCGAGCTGCCCGGCATAGGGCAGGTCGTGGCCCACGACCTCGACCATGGCTTCGATCGGGCCAAAGTACCCTCCGGCGTAGAAGCGGCCCCAGAGCATGTCGAGCTGGCTGCTGGTTTCCGGGGGTCCCGCATGGACCGGCAGTTCGCGGCTGGCCGCGGCGACCGCCTTCCTTGAACTAAAAATGAGATCAGCGGTCATGGCCGGGTTGATCCGCTGCGCATGGGCGAACACCAGCGCCAGCAGGTGGCGCTCATCCCCCTCGGACGAGAGGAACCACTGCTTGAACCAGGGCAGAAGCCAGGGGTTGTCGACCAGGACCTGCCCGTAGAAGCCCAGGATCGTGCCCAGGCCATCGACGCCCTTCGCCAGGAGAGCGGGATTGCGGCTGAGGGCTTCCAGCGCGGGCAGCGCGAACCGCGGCTCGGGTCGCAGATAGTAGCGCGCGATCCATTCGTTCGCGTCGAAATTTTCCGGAAGGGGCAGGGGGCGATTCGAATTCGCGACCTCGACCGAGACGGTCTTCGTCCGGCTCTGGCCCGAGACGCCGTCATGCACGGTGACCTCGAACTGATAGGCGCCGAAGGGATCGGTGAGCGCGGTGGCGAAGGCCTGCAGCTTGCGGGGGAAAAGCAGGGTGTGGGGCTGGACCTTGAGCTGTGCGGCCACGACATTGGCGGTCGAGGCCTGGACGCGCCCGTCGGGATAGCGCACCGTCAGGTCATAGGAGACGCTGGCCCGGTCGGCTGCATCCGTCGCGAAACGGGAAACCACGAGCAGGAGATCCACCCGCTGGCCGGGTGCGATCTCCTTGGTGCGCGCGAGCACCGGGGTGACGCCGGGAGGGGTGTGATAGTAGATATCCGTGTGGCCGTACTGGACAGAGGTCAGGACATCGAAGTCGAGGATGGCCGCGGCGGGCGCGTTTTCGGCCGCGGCGCCGATCGACGCGAGCGACACGAAACCGGTGAGCGCGAGGCCCAGGAGGAAGCGAAAGCGCTGCATGGGAAAGGTCAGGCGCCCGGTCAGGCCATGTAGCTGCCACCGTTGAGGTCGAGGGTGGCGCCGTTCATGAACCCGTCGAATTCGCTGGCGAAATACACCGCGGCGCGGGCCACGTCGTCGGTCGTGCCGGCGCGTCCCAGGGGAATGCCGGCGATGGCGGCGCGCGCCGCCTCCGGCGTGGTGTGGGTGGCGTGAAACTGCGAGCCGAGGATGAATCCGGGAGCCAGCGCGTTGACCCGGATGCCCTTGGGCCCGAGTTCGAGGGCCAGCCCGCGCGTGAGGGCGAGAATGGCGCCCTTGGCCGTCGCATAGGCGAGGGATCCCGCGCTGCCGCCCCGCCGCCCCGCGATCGAGGACAGGTTGACGACGCTGGCGCCGCCGCGCGTCCTGGCCGCGGTCTCGAGATGGGGGGCGGCGGCGCGCGTGATCCGCCGGGCGCTGCCCAGATTGAGCGCCATGACCTCCGCCCAGTACGCGTCGTCGGCGTCGGCCAGCGCCTCGCGGCGGACGAGCGAGCCGGCATTGTTGATGAGCACATCCAGGCCGCCGAGGAACGCGGCCGCCTCGGCCACGATCCGGACGCACTCGGCGGGTTCGGTCAGGTCGGCGGACGAAACCTGGCAACGGCGATCGCGGGCCTCCGCTTCGCGCCGAAGCTTACCCGCGGCGTCCGCGCTCCCGTGATAATGCACAAAGACATCGCAGCCGGCGTCGAGCAGCTGGCGGCTGATGGCCAGGCCAATGCCCTGGGCTCCAGCAGTTACCAAGGCGCGTTTTCCGGCCAATTTGGAGTGAACAAGCATCGCATTGAAGATGGGTCGGTTGCGGTTCTGAAGCAAGAAGCTGAGGCCGCAATCAAGATTGGCACCAAAGAGCATCGCCATCTTCTGCAGGCCATGGGAAGTGGCTTTACCGCCAAGCTCTTTCGTCATCACGGTTCGCAAGCCGTGCTGCTTCCCGTCGGTTTTGAGATGCCCGGGGAGGGAGTGAAGATTTCTCGAGTGACGGGCGGAGTCTGGCTGACGCCGATCCTTTCGGATTTCGAACACCGACGAGCGACTTTTTTCGCCCTGGCGGGCTGCGATCCCGGAATCGAGGACGTGCCGCCGCACCAGGACCCGGATCTCCCCCGGGAATTTTAGGATCAAACCTTCGCCGGTGCTTTGGCGCCGGGCCGCCTCTTCAGGCGCGGCCCAACTCCCGCAGCGCATCCCCGGCGGCGCTCAGATTCTCCGGCTTCATCTCGACGTAGTTGCGCGAAAGGATGATTCCGGTCGCGCCGCCCGCGAAGACGGCCCGCACGGCCGCCTTCACCCCTTCGGGCGTGCAGTGGCTCGTGCCGGCGGGGACGGGGATGTCGATGTCGATGCCCGGCCAGACCTGCGTCTTGCTTCCGGCGAGGCCATCGACCGCGCGCCGGGTCTCCCGCTTGACGTAGTCCGCCGAGAAGCCGGTGGTCACCAGCTTGTCGTACGGCGCTTCCTTCAGGTCGAGCTCATGGTAGAGGAGTTCCGCGACTTGGGCCGGCGGAAGATCGCCGTAGGGTCCGGCGAGCCCGGAGCTGGCCCCGGCGTGAAACCGTTCGCCCGCGCAATTGTTGTACACGGCCGGGCGCACGAAGTCGGAGAAATGCTGGTACACGCCGTAGTCCTCCTCGGCGCGCAGGAAGGGATTGAAGGTCACGGTTTGCCACACGTGCCAGCCCATCGGCAGCGCCGGATTGGCGGCCTTCATCCGCCGGTAGAGCTCCGCCTGAAGGTCGTGGCGGCCGCGCACCCAGAGGTTCTCCCAGGCGATCAGCTCCGGATAGTTGAGCAGCACCCGCCAGAAGGAGGTGAAGTAGCCGTCGACCGGGCGGCGGTTGGCCCTGCGTTCGCGCATCAGCTTTTCCACGGCGAAGAACCCCTGCCGCGCCCGCTCGACATCGATTCCATCGGCCCGCGCCTGGCGCTGGCAATATTCGCAGAAGCAGGTGGGCCGGCTGACCTCGCCCAGGTTCAGCATGTTGAGGAAGCCGCTGCCGCGCTCGGCGCCCCACATCATGCCGCCGATGTCGTAGGAGCGGGCATAGTCCTCGACCACGCCGCCCAGCCAGGCCCGGTAGGCGGGATGCCGCTTGCACGGGCCGGAGGGATGGCCGGTCACGCGCCGGCCGTGGGCGTCGATCTCGTACATGTCCGTCCAGCGGGGCATCCCCGCCGGGCAATGATTGTCCTCGAGGACGAAGGGGAACACCTTGATGCCATGCTTGCGCGCGGCGGTGATCGCCCGGTCCAGCACGTCGACGTCGCCGTGTTCCGTGGCGCGCATGTCCTCGTAGGTGAGGGTGGCGCCCTGATAGTGCTCCATGTGCGGGATGGCGTAGTTGCCGCCCCGGAAACCCGGCTGATGGTCGAGGCCGGCGCGGTGCTCCTCGTGAGTATAAATGAAGGGGAACAGAGCGGTGACGCCGCCCCGCTCCTTCATGTCGCCCAGGATCCGGTCCAGGTCGGGTCCGGCCAGGATGGCCACGGATATCGGCATCGCCACCATGGTTTCCTGGCGGGTGGGAGCCGGCGCCGGGGTCTGCGCGGGCAGGAGCGAGGAGCCGGACAGCGTGGCGCCCGCGCCTGCAGCCGTCATCTTGATGAAGTCGCGTCGGTTCATAGGGGTAAGATCAGGCGAGGCCGAGCTCGCGGAGGGCATCGCCCGCGGCGCTCAGATTCTCGGGTTTCATTTCAACGTAGTTGCGCGAGAGGATAATGCCGGTTCCGCCGCCCTGGAACACGCCCTTGACGGCCGCCTTCACGCCTTCCGGGGTGCAGCGGCTGACGCCCGCGGGCACGGGGACATCGATGTCGATGCCCGGCCAGACATCGACGGGGCGGGGGCCGCCGGCCACGCCTTCCAGGGCGCGGCGCGTCTCGCGCTCCACATAGCGGGCGCTAAGCCCGGTCTGGCTGACTTTCCCGTAGGGCGGCTCGTCATACCCCTGCATCCGGTACATGAGGGCCAGGACCTCGTCGGCCGGCAGGTCGCCGAAGACCCCCACGTGGGCGGCGGCGGCGAAGGCGTGGTAACGCTCGCCCGCGACATTGTTGTAGACGGCCGGCCGGATGAAGTCGGAGTACTGCTTGAGGAGGCCATAGTCCTCCTCGGCCCGCTGGAATGGGCTGAAGGAGACATTCTGCCAGATGTGCCATCCGATCGGCAGCGCGGGGTTGGCGGCCTTCATCCGCTGGTAGAGCTCCGCCTGCATCCCGTGCCGGCCGCGCACCCAGAGGTTTTCCCACGCGATCAGTTCGGGATAATTGAGCAGGATCCGCCAGAACGTGGTGAAATGCCCGTCGGGCATCCGCTCCCCGGCCTTGCTCGCGCGCATGAATTTCTCGATCTCGATGAAGCCGCGGCGGGCGCGCTCGACGTCGATCCCGGTCTCCTTCGCGTTTTTCTGGCAGAACTCGCAGAAGCAGGTGGCCCGGCTGCCATCGCCTAGCCCGCTCATCGAAAGGCCGGCGGCGTTGAGGAATCCGCTCTGGCGCTCGGCGCCCCACATGAGGCCGCCGATCTCGTACGAGCGGGCGTAGTCCTCCACCAGGCCGCCGACCAGGGCGCGGTAATAGGGGTTGTGCTTGCACGGCAGGCTGGAGATGCGCCCGTGAAAATCGACCTCGGCCAGCTTTTTCCAGTTCGGGACCGCCTCGGGACGATGGTTGTCCTCGAGTACGAAGGGAAAGACCTTGATGCCGTGCCGCCGGGCCGCGGGGATCACCTTCGCCAGCACGTCGACGTCGCCGAAGTCTGTCGCGCGCATGTCGGCATAGGTGAGGATCGAGCCCTGATAGTATTCCATGTGCGGCGTGGCGTAGTTGCCGCCGCGGAAGCCCGGGGTGTGCTCTGGCACGCCAGCGCGATGCTCCTCGTGGGAATACATGAAGGGAAAGAGCGCGTTCACGCCGGCCCGGTCCTTCATGTCGCCGAAGATCCGGTCCAGGTCGCCGGTGACCAGCGGAGCGACGCAGATCGGCATTGCGATCATCACCTCGCGCTTCGGCGCCGCCGCGGGAGTCTGCGCGGACAGGAGGCGGGCGGTCGCCAGGGTAGCGACGGCGCCGGTCGCGGTCGTGGTGATGAAGTCGCGGCGGTTCATGCGGGGGTAGGGGGCGTGAGACCCAATTCGCGCACGGCGCTGCCGGCCGCGTTCAGGTTCTCGGGTTTCATTTCAAGAAAGTTGCGCGAGAGCAGGACCCCCTGGCCGCCGCCGCGGAAGACCGCCTTGACGGTTTCCCGCACGCTTTCCGGGGTGCAATGGCTGGAGCCGGGCGCCACCGGCACGTCGATGTCGATGCCGGGCCAGACCTGGGTCGCGCTGCCGGCGACCCCGGTCACCGCCCGGCGGGTTTCCCGCTCGACGTAATCGGCGGAGAGTCCCGTGGCGGCCACCCGACCGTAGGGCGCCTCCCCGCGGTAATTCAGCTGGCGGTAGAGGACCTCGAGCATTTCGTCGGGCGGCCCGTCACCCAGGATGTTCTGGTGCACGCTCTGCATGAAGCTATGGGTCCGTTCCCCGGCGCAGTTGCTGTACAGGACCGGGCGGATGAAGTCGGAGAACGCCGTCATTTCGGCGTAGTTTTCCTCGGCGCGGTGAAACGGGCTGAAGGAGACGTTGTGCCAGATGTGCCAGCCGACCGGGAGGGTGGGCTTGATCGACTTGATCCGCCGGTAGAGCTCGCCCTGCATCTCGTGCCGGCTGGTGACCCAGAGGTTCTCCCAGGCGAGCAGCTCGGGATAATTCAGCAGGATCCGCCAGAAGGCCGTGAAATAGCCGTCCCGCGGGCGATGGCCGGCCCGGCCCGCGCGCACGTACTTTTCGATTTCACCGAAGCCGAGGCGGGCGCGCTCGACGTCGATGCCCTTGGCCCGCCCCTTTTTCTGGCAGAATTCGCAGAAGCAGGTCGCCTTGCCGGGATCGGCCTTGGCGCCGTTGTGGTACGCACCCAGGGCATTGAACAGGCCGCCCTGCCGCTCCGATCCCCACATCAGGCCGTCGATGTCATAGGAGCGGGTGTAATCCTCGACCAGGCCGAGCAGGTAGCCGCGGTAGTATGGGTTGTTGTTGCATGGTCCGGAAGGATGGCGGTCGGTGCGGCGGCCATGGAAATCGATCTCGTAGAGCTGTTCCCAGTGCGGGATCTGCGGCCGGCGATTGTCCTCGATGATCCAGGCGAACGTCTTGATGCCGCGGGGCTTGCTGGCGGCGATGGCGAGGGCCAGCAGATCCTTGTCCCCGAATTCGGGCCCGCGCATGTCTTCGTACGTCAGGATCGTGTCCTTGTAGTACTGCATGTGCGGAATCGCATAGTTGCCGCCGCGGAAGCCCGGCGGGCTCACGCCCGCCCGCTCTTCGATGTGCGAATAGATGAAGGGAAAGAACGCGTTGGCGCCGGTGCGCTTTTGCACGTCGTCGAGCAGCTGGCCCAGATTCGGCCGAGAGAGGGGCTCGGCGGCGGTGGCCACGCCGATCAGGGGGGCGCTGGGGGCGGCGGGGGCTGCCGGGGCGAGGGCCCCCCGGAGGAGCTTGCCTCCGCCCATGGCGGAGCCGGCACTGAGGGCGGTCAACTTGACGAAATCGCGGCGGTTCATGACGGGGTTGGATCTATTTTGCCCAAAAGGGGCGGGGCACGGCGCAGGTGGAGCCTCGGGCCCGCGACGGCCCGCTGTCACGACAAAAGCCTTGGCCTTTCCCGCCGGCGGGCCTTCGCTGGGAAGGCATTTCCATGACTGACGCACCCAACCCGGCTTTGGCTGCGGCTTTTTCCAAAATTAATTTGGACGGGGCGAAGCGGCATGCCTTCCTCTGCGTGGGTCCGGACTGCTGCGCCCCCGAGGCGGGCCTGGCGACCTGGGACGTCCTCAAGCGGACGCTGGGCCGGACCGGCGCGTCCGTCCTGCGCACCAAGGCGGCGTGCCTCCGCATCTGCCAAGGGGGCCCCTGGCTGGTCGTCTACCCGGAGGGTGTCTGGTACGGCGGGGTGACGCCGGAGCGCTGCGAGCGCATCGTGACCGAGCATCTGGTCGGCGGGCGCCCGGTGTCGGAATGGGTGATCCGGGCGCATCCTTTGGCCTAACGGTTCGTCTGGGCTTTCCGTTCCATGCCCTCCCCGACTTCCCCTTCGTTTAGCCGCCGCGACTTCGTCAAGCTGACCGGCACCGCCGCCATCGCCTCCGCCCTGGTGCCCAAGCTGCGCGCCGCTCCGGCCGCCCGTCCGTTCGAGGTTTCCGCCAGCCTTTACGCCTGGGATCTTCACGATGAGGGCGTCGAGCGGGTGCTGGACAACCTGCAGGAGATGGCGGCCGTCAATTCCGTCTACCTGATTGGCGTGATGCATCCCGAGCGCCGTCCGCTTGGCGGCGGCGTCTTTCCCCATAACCCGGTGCGCCAGACCTGGACGGCCGAGGACGCCCGGTGCTACTGGCACCCGGACAGCGCCCGCTACGGCCGCATCCATCCGCGGCTTTCGGACCACGCCTGGCTCAACCAGACGGATTGGCTGCGGGTCCTGGTCGACGCCGCGGGCAAGCGCGGGCTGCGGGTGGGCGTCGAAAATTCCCATGCGCTGGTGGACAAGCAGCGCGCGGAAGGCGAGTTCTCGGACTGCGTCGAACGCAACGTGCATGGGGAGATCACCCATGTCCGCACCTGGCTGCGGCCGCTGTGCCCGAATCATCCCGATGTGAGCGCCTACGCCGGCAATCTCTTCGGGGACGCGGTGGTGAACTACGGGCTCGATTATGTGACCTCGGCCATTGTCTCCTTCGATGAGGGCGGTCCGGGCCGCGGCGCCTGTTTCTGCGCGTCCTGCCACCGCGTCGCCGCGGCCGAGGGTCTCGATTTCGCGCGGATCCAGCAGGTGCTCCTGGCCAACCCGGCGGCGGAGCCGGAGCGGACCACCTGGCAGGATTTCCGCCAGCGGTCGGCGGCGCGTTTTTATGCGGGAATCCACGAGAAGCTCCATGCCCTTAAGCCGGGCGTCGACGTGCGCTACAGCCAGCACATGGCCAATCCCGCCGACTGGGGGATCAAGCTCAGCGTCCTGCAGCCGAATCTCGATTCGATCCGCATCCAGGAATACAGCGAGCAGACCGGCAATCCGGCGTTGATGGCGGGCAAGCGGGCCATGCTCGCGGGCGCGCGGGCGGAGCTGGGGCCGGATTTTCCCGTGCACTCCGCCATCGCGGTGCGGCTCAAGGCCACCCCGGAACTGATTCGCGAGGGCATTCGCATCGCGGTCGAGACCGGGATGAACGGGATCACCCTCGGCCACTATGATGGCGCGAGCTTCCCGATGCTCCACGCGGTCCGCGATGGACTCGCGGACGCGGGAATCCGGAGCTAGCCCTGCGCTGCGCCCCGCCGCCGCGACGGCCTACGGCTCGTAGTCGAGATAGGGCCCGAGCCACTTTTCGGCTTCGGTCACGGGCCAGCCGCGGCGCCGGGCGTAGTCCTGGATCTGGTCCTTGCCGATCTTTCCGACCCCGAAGTATTTCGAATCGGGATGGTTGAAATACCAGCCGCTGACGCTGCTGGCCGGGTGCATGGCGCAGCTTTCCGTCAGCCTGATCCCGGTCGCCGCCTCGGCTCCGAGCAGCTCGAACAGGATCGGCTTCTCGGTATGGTCGGGGCAGGCGGGATAGCCGGGCGCGGGGCGGACGCCGCGGTATTTCTCCCGGATCATCTCCGCGACGGTGAGATTCTCCCGGCGGCCGAAGCCGCAGAAATCGCGCGCCTTCTTGTGCATCAGCTCCGCCAGCGCCTCGGCCAGACGGTCACCCAGGGCCTGCGCCATGATCGCCGAATAGTCGTCGTGCCGCGCCCGGAACGAGGCGGCGAAATCCTCGACGCCATGTCCGGCCGTGACCGCAAAACCGCCGATGTAATCGAGGTGGCCGCTGTCCTTCGGGGCAATGTAGTCGGCCAGGGCGTGGTTGAACTGGTCCGCGGGCTTCTCGAGCTGCTGGCGCAGGGTATGGAAGCGCGTGATCACCTCGCGGCTCGCCTCGCCGGCGTAGACCTCGATGTCGTCACCCACCGCGTGGCACGGCCAGAAGCCGATGACGCCTTTGGCGGTGAAGCGCTTTTCGGCCACGATCTGATCCAGCAGCTTGTGCGCATCGGCGAGGAGCTTGGTCGCCTCGACCCCCACCACCTCGTCCTTGAGGATGTCAGGATAGCGTCCATGCAGTTCCCACGCGCTGAAGAACGGACCCCAGTCGATGAAGGGGACGATCTCCTCGAGCGGCACCGGGTTGAAGACCTTCGTGCCCAGGAAGTCGGGCCGCGGGATATCCACCTTCGTCCAGTCGAACTGCTGCCGGCGCAACCGGGCTTCGGCCAGGGAAAGCAGCGGCCGCCGCGAACGCCGGGCCGCGAAGTCCTCCCGCTGCTTGTCCTGCTTGGCGACAATGTCCGCGAGGAACGCCGGCTTCTGGTCGGGACTGAGAAGCGAGCTCACGACGTTGACCACCCGCGAGGCATCCAGGACGTGGATCACCCCGTGGGCGTATTCCGGGGCGACCTTGACCGCCGTGTGCGCCGCGCTCGTGGTGGCGCCGCCGATCAGGAGGGGGACGGTGCAGCCCGCCCGGGTCATCTCCTTGGCCACGTAGACCATTTCATCGAGGGACGGGGTGATGAGGCCGGAAAGGCCGATGATGTCGGCCTGCTTCTCCTTCGCGGCGGCCAGGATCTTGTCGCAGGCCACCATCACTCCCAAGTCGATCACCTCGTAATTGTTGCAGGCCAGGACGACGCCGACGATGTTCTTGCCGATGTCGTGCACGTCGCCCTTCACGGTGGCGATGACGAAGCGTCCGTTGGGCCGGGTCTCGCCGCCGGCGGCCGCGACCCTGCGCTTCTCCTCTTCCATGAAGGGGGTGAGGTAGGCGACGGACTTCTTCATGACGCGGGCGGACTTGACCACCTGAGGCAGGAACATCTTGCCCGCGCCGAAGAGGTCGCCGACGACCCGCATGCCGTCCATCAGGGGGCCCTCGATGATGTTGAGCGGACGCGGGTACTTGGCGGTGTTGCTCCGGGCCTCCTCGGTGTCCTGCTCCACGAAGGTGTCGATGCCCTTGACCAGCGAATGGCTGAGCCGGGCCTCGACGCTGAGCTGGCGCCAGTCGTCGGCGGCCACGGGCTTGGCCCCGGCGACCAGGGGAACGGACTTGGCCTTCAGCTCGTCGGCATGGGCCACGAGCCGCTCGGTCGCGTCCGGCCGGCGATTGAGCAGCACGTCCTCGATGAGGCCGAGCAGCGTGGGCTCGATTTCCTGGTACACGCCGAGCATGCCGGCGTTGACGATGCCCATGTCCATGCCGGCGCGCACCGCGTGGTACAGGAAGGCCGCATGCATCGCCTCGCGCACCGGATTGTTGCCGCGGAAGGAAAACGAGACATTGCTCACGCCCCCCGAGATCTTGGCGTGGGGCAGCGTCCGCTTGATGATCGCGACCGCCTCGAAGAAATCGACGGCGTAGTTGTTGTGCTCCTCGATGCCGGTGGCGACGGTCAGGATGTTCGGGTCGAAGATGATGTCCTCGGGGGGGAATCCCACCTGCGTCGTGAGGAGGTGGTAGGCGCGGGTGCAGATCCGCACCTTGGCGTCGCGGTCCGCCGCCTGGCCCTGCTCGTCGAATGCCATCACGACCGCGGCCGCGCCGTAGCGGCGCACGAGCTCCGCCCGCCGCAGGAATTCCTTCTCGCCGTCCTTCAGCGAGATCGAATTGACGATGCCCTTGCCCTGCAGGCAGCGCAGGCCGACCTCGAGCACGGTCCACTTCGACGAGTCGACCATGACCGGCACCCTCGTGATCTCCGGCTCGGCGGCGATCAGGTTGAGGAACTTCGCCATCGTCGCCTCGCCGTCGATCAGCGCCTCGTCGACGTTGATGTCGATGATGTTGGCGCCGCTCTCCACCTGCTGGCGGGCGATGGCCAGGCAGGCGTCCCAATCGCCGGCCTTCAGGGCTTTGGCGAACTTGGGCGAGCCCGTGATGTTGGTGCGCTCTCCGACGATGAGGAATTGCGAGGCCGCTTGCGTCATGGAAGGCGGGTCAGCTGGCGATCACCAGGGGCTCGAGCCCGCTCAGCCGCAGCAGGGGGGCGGCCGCCGGGATCGGGCGGGGCTTGAAGCCCCGGACCGCCTGCGCGATCGCGGCGATGTGCGGCGGCGTTGAGCCGCAGCAGCCGCCCACGAGGTTGAGCCAGCCGTCGGCCGCAAACTCGCCGAGCACCCCCGCCATGTCCGCGGGGGATTCATCGTAGCCGCCGAAGGCGTTGGGCAGGCCGGCGTTGGGATAGCAGGTGGTGTAGCAGGACGCCAGGCGCGACAGCGTCTCGACGTACGGGCGCATCTGCCGGCCGCCCAGGGCGCAGTTGACCCCGACCGAAAACGGCCGGGCGTGGGCGATGCTGGCGTAAAAGGCCTCGATCGTCTGCCCGGACAGCGTCCGGCCGGAGGCGTCCGTGATCGTCACGGAGATCATCACCGGCAGCCGGAAGCCGACTTCGTCGAATAGCGCGGCGAGGGCGAACAGGGCCGCCTTGCAGTTGAGGGTGTCGAAGATCGTTTCGATCAGCAGGGCGTCGACGCCGGCGGCGATCAGGGCCCGGGCCTGTTCGGTATAGGCGGCGACCACCTGGTCCCACGAGACCGCGCGATAGTCCGGCCGATTGACGTCGGGGGACATGGACAAGGTCCGGTTGAGCGGACCGATGGCTCCCGCCACGAAGCAGCGCCGGCCGGGCGTGGCCGCCTCCGCCTTCTGCGCGGCGCGGCGCGCACAGCCCACCGCCGCCGTGTTGAGCTCGGTCACCAGCGCCTCAAGATGATAGTCCGCCTGCGAGATGGCGTTCGAATTGAAGGTGTTGGTCTCGACGATGTCCGCGCCCGCCGCGAAATACTGCCCGTGAATGTCCTCGATGATGTCGGGACGCACGATCGACAGCAGGTCGTTGTTGCCCAAAAGGTCCTGCACCGGGCGGGGAAAGCGCGTGCCGCGGAAATCGGCCTCCTTCAGCTGGAAGCCCTGGATCATCGTGCCCATGGCGCCGTCGAGGACCGCGATGCGCTGCTGGAACAGCGCGCGGAGGGGGCCAAAGGAGGGTGATTCGGGCGGTAGGCTGCTCATGGGAGGGATCGGTCGACCGGCACCAAGTACAAGCGGACCAAGGGTCTAAGCCAATGCCGATTCACCGGCCTGGCAAGAGCACATATCGTCATATTGAAATGCATTGATATATTTTCTTGCGCCGGACGGCCGGCCCGGTTGAGTCCAGCCGTCCGTCGTTCTTTATTTCAGTCCGGGCAACAGGGAAGGCCGTGAAAGCCGGCCACAGTTGCGCTGCGGTTACGCATCACAAACTCTCATCCCGTGAAAGCGGGAAGAAAGCCAATCTCCGGGCGACCGGGGGTGAAGGCGAGGAGGGAGGCAGGGCGCCGACGCCCGAGACCTGCGGAGTCCGAACATCTCTGCCCGGATCCTTGGCTCCCACCTGACCTCCCTGCGGTCCGGCGCTTCCGCGCCGGCCGCGCGCCCTTCATCGCATCCATGAAGCCCGACCTCATGCAAACCCCCTCCTCTTCCCGCGCGGCTGGTCCGCGCCTTGTCCTGGCCGCGGCCGCCCTCTGCGGCGCCCTGACGCTCCGGGCCCAGACCGTTCCCTTCCAGCTCGCCCCGGTGGTCGTTTCCGCCACGCGCGTGGCCGAGCCGTCGAGCAATGTCGGCACGGCGATCGACGTGGTGTCCGGCGCCGATGTCGAGCGCCAGCAGCTGACGACCTTCGCCGCGGCCCTCTCCGGCGTGGCCGGCGCGCCGGCCTTCGCGACCGGCCAGACCGGCGCCGCGACCTCGCTGTTTCTCCGCGGCGCGAATTCGAACCAGACCCTGTTCCTGGTCGACGGCATCCGGCTGAACGACGCCAACACCGACTACGCCAATTTCCTCGGCGGCGCCCGGATCTTCCCCACCGATTCGATCGAGGTCGCGCGCGGCCCCCAGAGCACGCTGTACGGCAGCGAGGCGGTGGGCGGCGTGGTGTCGCTGCGCATGGCCCCGGGCACGGGCCAGCCCGCCGAAACCGTCACGGCCGAGGCCGGCTCGTTCGGCACGGTCGACGGCGTCGTGACGGCGCAGGCCGCGCTCGGCCCCTGGGCCTACAACGTCGCGGTGTCCGGCGAGCAGACCCAGAACGACCGGGTCAACAACGCCCTCGACAGCACGAACGTCGCCTTGCGGCTCGATGACCAGATCTCCACCGACCTGCACATCGGCGCGACCCTGCGCGGGCTCGTGCAGCGCTACGGCGACCCGGGCGACGCGTTCACCAACAACCTCCTCGATTACGAGCGGGAGGAGAACTGGCTGGCCACGGTGTTCGCCGATTTCCGCCTGACCGAGAACATCCTCAGCCACCTCACGTTCGGCGGCCAGGAGCGGCGCTTTGTGGCGGTCGTGCCGGCGCCGGGGCGGCCCGCGCAGGTCAGCGTGACCAAGAATCTCCGCGGGGTGCTCGACTGGCAGTTCACGGCCCGTCTGACCGAGAACAACCTGTTCACCGGCGGCGTCACGGCGGAGAGCGGCAGCACGATCGCCACCGGCTTCGGCAACATCAACAAGCACCAGACCCTCTTCAGCTATTTCGGCGAGGATGAGTGGACCCCGATCGCCAACCTGCACCTGACCGGGGGCCTGCGGCACGACGACTACAACACCTTTGGCGGCGCGACCACCGGCCGCGCCACGCTCGCCTGGCTGATCGCGAACGGCATGGTCAAGGTTCGCGGCAGCTATGGCTCCGGCTTCGACGCGCCGAGCTTCCTGGACCTCTATGCCAAGAGCGCCTTTTTCGTCGGCAACCCGACCCTCCGGCCCGAGACATCCCACGGGTGGGATGGCGGCCTGGATATCTATCTGCCGGGGGACAAGACGACGCTCAGCGCGACCGGATTCCAGACCGACTACGGCAACCTGATCATCGACAACTTCAACGTGTTTCCGGGCACCGCCCAGAATGTGGAGCGCGCCCGCACCCGCGGCGTGGAGTTGTCCGCCAACACGATCCTCTTCAATCACGCGCGGGCCAAGGTCGCCTACACCTACCTGGAGGCGCGCAATCTTTCCGAGAACACCGCGCTGCTCCGCCGGCCGCGCAACAGCCTGGCGGCCGACCTGTGGTCCGACCTGGGGGGAGGCTTCACGGCGGGGGTGGGCGGCAGCTACGTCGGCCGCCGGCCGGACGTCGACGCGCGGACCTTCGCGACAGTGATCGATCCGGGTTACACCGTTGTGCGGGCCTATGCCGCCTGGCAGGCGTCGCAGCGGCTGACCCTCAAGGCGCGGATCGAGAACGCGCTCGGCCGGCAATATGAGCCGGTGAACGGCTACCCCCAGCCCGGGACGGGCATCTACGGCAGCGTGGAGCTGAAGTTCTAGGCGCTCAGGCCGCCTTCCAGGCCAGCACCAGCGCGCCGGCGACGATCAGTCCGCCGCCGGCCGCGTGCTGCCAGGTCAGGCGCTCGCGCAGGAAGAGGGCGGCCAGCAGGATCGCGAAGACCACGCTCAGCTTGTCGATCGGCGCGACCCGGGAAACCGGGCCGAGCTGGATCGCGCGAAAGTAGCAGAGCCAGGACAGGCCGGTCGCGATGCCGGATAGCGCCAGGAAGAGCCAGGTGTGCCGCGAGAGGTTCGCCAGCGCGCCCCGCGGGGCCCACGCGAATGCGAGCGCCCAGGTGAACACCAGCACCACCGTGGTGCGGACGGCGGTGGCGAGGTTGGAATTGACGCCCTCGACGCCGATCTTCGCCAAGACCGCCGTGATCCCGGCGAAAAAGGCCGAGAGCAGCGACCACGCGATCCAGGTCATGGGAATCGGCGGCCGCGCGGTCGCGGCGCCTAGAGCTTCTCGACGATCTTGTCCGCCAGGCCGTAGGCGATGGCTTCCTTGGCGTTGAGGTAGAAATCGCGGTCGCTGTCGCGCGCGATCTTCTCAATCGGCTGGCCGGACGCGGTCGCCAGGATCTGGTTCAGCTCGCCGCGCAGTTTTTCCATTTCCTGCGCCTGGATGTTGATGTCCGTCGCAGGGCCGATGAAGCGGCCGGCGATCAGGGGCTGGTGGATGAGGACGCGGGCGTGCGGATAGAGGAAGCGGCGGCCCTTGGTGGTGCCGCAGAGCAGGATCGACCCCATCGAAGCCGCCATGCCGGTCACGACGATGTCGATCGGCGAGGTGATCATCCGCATGGTGTCGAAGACCGCCATGCCGGCGGTGATCGAGCCGCCCGGGGTGTTGATGTAAAAGGTGATGTCCTTCCCGGGAGCGGTCGACTCGAGATAGAGCAGGCGCTCGCAGAGGGCCTTGGCCGACTCGTCGGTCACGGCGCCCCAGAGAAAGAGCTTCCGCTGCTCGAGGAACTTCCGCTCGACGATCAACGACACGGAGGAGGAGCGCTGCTGGACCGGGGCCTCTTCCCGTTCGTCCTCATCCTCATCGTCATCCAGGCGGGGAACGGGAGCGGCGAGGCCGGGCTGCAGGTTATTAAAGTGCATCATGGAAAGGAGGACTATGAGCGGCCCCCGCAATTTGGCAAGGGCGGGAGCAGGGCCGCCGCCGGCATTGCCTCGGACCCGTCCGAGCCCCAGATTTCCCGGGCGTGAAACGTCTTTCCGGCAACATCGTGGACCTGGCCGCCCGGAGGATCTTTCCCGGGCGGGTGGAATGGGAGGGCGGGGTGATCCGGCGGATCGTGCCCGAGCCCGGCCGGCGCTTCACTCATTATATCGCGCCGGGGTTTGTGGACGCCCACGTGCACATCGAGAGCTCGATGCTGCCGCCGGCCGAGTTTGCGCGGCTGGCGGTGGTGCATGGGACGGTGGGCACTGTCTCCGATCCGCACGAGATCGCCAACGTGCTGGGAGCCGCCGGTGTGCGCTACATGCTGGCCGAGGCTCGCCGCACCCCCCTCAAGATCTGCTTCGGCGCCCCGCCCTGCGTGCCGGCCACCCCCTTTGAGACCGCGGGCGGGCGGCTGGGGGCGCGCACGGTGGCGGCGCTCCTGCGGCTGCCGGGGATCGGCTACCTGAGCGAGGTCATGAATTTCCCCGGCGTCCTGGCCCGCGAGCCGGACCTGATGGCGAAGATCGCGGCCGCGCGGCGGCTCGGGCTGCCGGTCGACGGGCATGCCCCGGGCCTCCGCGGCGCGGCGCTCAAGGCGTATGCCGCCGCCGGCATCACCACCGACCATGAATGCTTCACCTTGGCGGAAGCCGAGGAAAAGATCGCCGCCGGCATGAAGATCCTGATCCGCGAGGGCTCCGCCGCGCGGAATTTCGCGGCCCTGGCCCCGCTGCTGCGCTCCCGGCCGGACCAGTGCATGTTCTGCTGCGACGACCTGCACCCCGACGAGCTGATCCGCCACCATCTCGATCATCATGTGCGGCGCGCCCTGGCGGCCGGCGCCGACCGCTTTGACGCGCTCATCTGCGCGAGCGTCTTGCCGGTGCGGCACTATGGGCTCAAGGTGGGGCTGCTGCAGACGGGGGATCCGGCGGATTTCATCGTGTTCACCGGCTGGAAAAACCTGCGTGTCCGCCGGACCTACCTGCAGGGGGAGCTGGTCGCCCGGGACGGGCGCAGCCTGCTGCCCCGCCGGCCGGCCGCGGTGGCCAATGCGTTTCGCGCCCGCCCGCGGGCGCCCGCGGATTTCCGGGTGCCGGCCGGCGGCGGTCGGCTGAATGTGATCGTGGCCGAGGCCGGGCAGCTCGTCACGGGCTGGAAAAAGATCGCCGCCCGGGTGGTCGATGGCGCCGCCATGTCCGATCCCTCGCGCGATCTGCTCAAGCTGGCGGTCGTCAACCGCTATGAGCCCCGGGCGCCCGTGGCGGTGGGATTCATCCGGGGCTTCGGCCTCAAGTCCGGAGCCCTCGCCTCCTCCGTGGCCCACGATTCCCACAACATCGTGGCGGTGGGCGTCGATGACGCGTCGCTCGCGGCGGCGGTCAATCGGGTCATAGCCCATCGGGGCGGCGTGGCCGCGGTGGGCCTGGGGGAGGAGCGGGTGCTGCCGCTCCCGATCGCCGGGCTCATGTCCAACGAGGACGGCCACGAGGTGGCCGCGGCCTATGGCGAGGTGGAGGCGCTGGCCCGGCGGCTCGGCAGCGGGCTGCCGGCCCCGTTCATGACCCTTTCCTTCATGGCGCTCCTGGTGATTCCCGACCTGAAGCTCAGCGACCGCGGTCTTTTTTCGATCGTGCGCGGCGGGCCGGTCCCGGTGGCGGGTTGAGGACTGCTACCAGGCGAACTTCAGGAGGGCGAGGCCGGTTCCGCCCGCCCAAGTGCCCACCTCCATCGGCCCCAGGCGGGCGATCGCCCCGCCCTTATAGAGGGTGAAATGGTCGTCGACCGCGTTTTGGCGGGCCACGGCCTGGTCGAGGCCCTGGCTCTCCCATCGGTTGCGCACGATCACGCGCCGAAGGAGGACCACGTCGGTCGCCGGCTTGGTGGCGGGCGCGTCGGCCGCCGCCTTGGGGGCGTAGACAAACGACTCGCGAAAGGCGGCCTTCATTTCCTGGTCGATGTCCGGCTTCGTGTCCTGGGCGTGTCCCAGCCGGAGCAAGCCAAAGACGGCGGCGGCGGCGAGGCCGTGGCGGCACCAGCGTATCAGGGCTACGGCGCGCATGACGACGTTTTGTATCCCGGCCCGCGCCCGGGTTCCAGCTTTTTTGCGGTGCAATGCCCGCCGCCGGGCCGGCCTCAGTACTTCACCTTGTCCGTCTTGGCCGCCCACTCCTGGAACGCCCTCTGCGCCTGATCGCGGAGCAAGGGCTCCATCGGGATCGTGCGCTGGTCCGGGGGCAGGGGAATCTGCTGATAGATGAAATCGTCGTCGAAACCCACCGCCGCGGCATCCTGGCGGGTATTGGCGTAGTAGATCCGCGGGATGCGCGCCCAGTAGATGGCGGACAGGCACATCGGGCAGGGCTCGCAGCTGGTGAAGATCTCGCAGTCGGTCAGCTGGAAGGTGCCGAGCTCCCGGCAGGCGGCGCGGATCGCGACCACCTCCGCGTGCGCGGTGGGATCGTTGGAGGAGGTGACCTGGTTGTTGCCCTGGCCGACCACTTTTCCCTGGCGGACGACGACGCAGCCGAAGGGTCCGCCGCGCGCGGCGCGCAGGCCCTCTTCCGACAACCGGATCGCCTCCCGCATGAATTTTTCCTTTTCCTGGGCCATGGGCTTACTTCCGGTCGATGACCGCCTCGATCTGGCCGTGCGGCTCGTCGATCGGCAGGAAGGTCAGGTTGGCGTTGTCCATGCCGAATGGCTTCAGGTTGAGGAGGAGATAGTGCTTGTTGGGCAGGGCGAGCTTGACGCGGTCGATCTGCGGGACCGCGGCGAAGGCAGCCTCGGCCATCTGGTACAGCGTGGCCTGGACGGAGGGGCTGAAGTTGGAGGCGAAGGCGCCGAGCATGGCGTCGAGGATCGCGCCATTGGCCGCGTTGGCATCGAAGCCCGCGGCGGGCTCGCCGGCCCAGCGCCAGCGCGCCTGCAGGTCCGTGGCGAGGATCCGGTCATCGGTCTCCGGCAGGGTGGTGAAGTCGTCCCGCGGGAAGCCCGAGAAGCCCGAGGCGGTTGATTTCATGATCAGCAGGTCCTCCAGGCCCGATTCCAATTCGGGCGCCGACCCGCGCGCCGCGACCAGGCGGGTGACCGGGTGCGCGCCTTCGCCGGTGAAGGCATGATCATGCGGTCGGCCGCCGACCTCCAGGCGGGACCAGCGGCGCTCGCGGGTGTCGATCGTCACCCGCGCGACGTGGGCGAAGCGGTCCAGGAAGTGGCGCGCGAGCAGGAGGACGAAGGGCTCGGTCTGGGCGGTCAGGTGCTGGTGGGCGAGCCCCTGAACCGTGTTCTTCATCGTGTCCGTGGCCACGACCTTGCTGTTGTCCCCGGCCGTATAGGACGTCTCGAACTCGCCCTCGAGGCGGACGCCGACCGTCAGCTCCTTCACCTCGTGCCGCGCGCCCTGGCGGAGGACCTTCATGACCCGGACGCGCTGTTTGCCGTAATTTTGGGAGACCAGTTGCATCGGAAGCGGCGCGGAGAAGACCGTATTCCGGACTGGCTCGCAACCACTATGTAGGTGACAGGACGCTACGAGTGCTCAATTTTTACCGGGACTCAACCCCGCCCACCATGCCCTCCCTCCTCATTTCCGGCCTCGAGATTTGCGCCCCGCTTGATGCGCGCGCCGCCGAGATCCTCAGCCCCGAGGCCTGCGCTTTCCTGGCCCAGCTCTTCCGCGAGTTCGAACCGCGCCGCCGCGCCCTCCTGCAGCGCCGGGCCGAACGCCAGCGCGCCTTCGACGGCGGCCAGCTGCCCGATTTCCTGCCGGAGACCGCCGCCATCCGCGGCGGCGACTGGCGCGTGCCGCCGCCTCCGGCCGACCTCACCGACCGCCGCACGGAGATCACCGGCCCGGTGGACCGGAAGATGGTGATCAACGCGCTCAACTCCGGCGCCAAGGTGTTCATGGCCGATTTCGAGGACGCGACCTCGCCGGTCTGGGAGAACATGCTCGAGGGCCAGTCCAACCTGCGGGACGCCGTGCGCCGGACGATCTCCTTCACCGGCCCAAACGGCAAGAGCTACGCCCTGAACGAGAAGACGGCGACTTTGGTGGTGCGCCCGCGCGGCTGGCACCTCACGGAGAAGCACGTGCTGCTCAACGGGGAGCGCGTCTCCGGCTCGATCTTCGACTGGGGCCTTTATTTCTTCCACAACGCCAAGGAGCTGCTCGCGCGCGGCTCCGGCCCGTACTTCTACCTCCCGAAGATGGAGAGCCACCTCGAGGCGCGGCTGTGGAACGACATCTTCGTCCGCGCGCAGGCGCTCGTCGGGGTGCCGAAGGGCAGCGTCCGCGCCACCGTCCTGATCGAGACGATCCTCGGCGCCTTCGAGGCCGAGGAGATGCTCTACGAGCTGCGCGAGCACTCCAGCGGCCTCAACTGCGGGCGCTGGGACTATATCTTCAACTGCATCAAGCGGCTGCACGCGCGGCCCGGCGTGGTCTTCCCGGAACGGGCGCAGGTGACGATGACCTCCCCGTTCATGCGCGCCTACTGCCTCAACGTGATCAAGGTGTGCCACAGCCATGGCGCGCCCGCCATCGGCGGCATGGCCGCGCAGATCCCGATCAAGAGCGACCCGGCCGCGAACGCCGCCGCCATGGCCAAGGTGCTGGCGGACAAGGAACGCGAGGCGACCGACGGCCATGACGGCACGTGGGTGGCCCATCCGGCCCTGGTGCCGATCGCCCTGCAGGCCTTCGACCGGATCATGCCGCAGCCGAACCAGATTTCCCGCCGGCGGGATGACGTGACCACGACGGCGGCCGATCTCCTCGCGCCGCCGACGGGCTCCATCACCGAGGCGGGCGTGCGGCTCAACCTCAGCGTCGGCGTGCAGTACCTCGAAGCCTGGCTCGGCGGACTGGGCTGCGTGCCGCTCTATCACCTGATGGAGGACGCCGCGACCGCGGAGATCTCGCGGGCGCAGCTCTGGCAGTGGCTGAAGTACGGCGCGGCGCTGGCCGACGGGCGCAAGATCACGGTCGAGCTCTGCCAGCGGCTGCTCGGCGAGGAGCTGGAGAAGATCAAGGGCGAGGTCGGGGCGGAGCGCTACGCCCGCGGCCACTTTCCCGCGGCGATCAAGCTCTTCATGGAGATGGCGCAGGCCGACAAGATGGAGGAGTTCCTCACGCTGCCGGCCTACGAGCAGCTGCCCTGAATGGCCCTTCCGGTCCAGTCCGTCGCCGACCTGAACACCTGCGATCGCGCGGCGTTCGTCTCGGCGCTCGGCGGGCTGTTCGAGCACTCGCCCTGGGTGGCGGAGGAGGCCTTCGCCCGCCGGCCGTTTCGCGACGCGGTCCACCTCCATGCGGAGCTCTGCGCCGCGATGCGGGCGGCGCCGGCGGAACGCCAACGGGCGCTCATCCGGGCCCATCCCGACCTGGCCCAGCGGCTGGAGGGGCTGACGGCCGCGTCCCAGCGGGAGCAGTCCGGGGCCGGCCTCGACCGGCTGGCCGACGCGGAACTGGCGGAGTTCCGGGAGCTGAACACAGCCTATCGCGCGCGTTTCGGCTTCCCCTTTGTCATCTGCGCGCGGTTGAACGCCAAGGAGGCGATTCTGGGCGCGATGCGGGCCCGCCTGCTTCACTCCCCGGAGGCCGAGTTTGCCGGCGCGCTCGCTGAGATCGAAAAAATCGCATGGCTCCGGCTGGGGGATATCCTTAAGAACTAGTCCGTCCGCCATGCCCGCCAAACTCAGCACCCATGTCCTCGATCTCGTCCGTGGCGCGCCGGCCGGGGGCGTGACGATCGAGCTGTGGCGGCGCGGGACGGACCAGGCGCTATTGAAGACCGTGGTCACCAATGCGGACGGCCGGACGGACGCGCCGCTGCTGGGCGCCGGCGAACTCGCGGTCGGCGCGTATGAGCTGGTCTTCCAGGTCCGCGCCTACTTCGCGCAGCGCGGGATCCCGTGCGACTTCCTGGACAACGTGCCGATTCGCTTTCACGTCTCCGACCCCACCGCCTCCTATCACGTGCCGCTGCTCGTCACCCCCTGGGCCTACAGCACCTACCGGGGGAGCTGACCGGCATGAAAAGGGATGCCATGGCGCAGGCGGGCCGCCGACTCGTTCATCGGCTGGACCAGCTCGGCGAGGTGACCGACGAGCCGGACAAATTGACCCGCACCTTCCTGTCGCCGGCCATGCGCAAGGCTAACACGCTGGTGGGCAGCTGGATGCGTGAGGCCGGGCTCGCGGTGCGCGTGGACGCGGTCGGCAACCTGATTGGCCGGAAGGAGTCCGGCCGCCCGGCGGCCAAGACCCTGTTGCTGGGCTCACACTTGGACACGGTGCGTGATGCCGGCCGCTTTGACGGGGCCTTGGGCGTGCTGCTGCCGCTGGCTGCCCTGGACTGCCTGCGGCGCCAGGGTGTGACGCTGCCTTTCGCGGTCGAGGTGCTGGGATTTTCCGAGGAGGAAGGCGTGCGCTTCTCGAGCTCCTATCTCGGCAGCAAGGGCTATGTCGGCCGCCTGGGGGCGACGGACTTGAAGCGGCGCGACGCCCACGGACGGACGCTATCCGAGGCGCTGGGCCGGCCGCCCGGAAGCGTCCCGGCGCATGATCGGCGGGAGCTTCTCGGCTATGTGGAGGCCCACATTGAACAGGGGCCGGTGCTGGAGGCCCGGCGCCTGTCCCTGGGCGTGGTATCGGGCATCGCCGGGCAGACCCGCGCGGAATTGACCTGGACGGGCCGGGCCGGCCACGCGGGCACGACGCCGATGGCGCTGCGGCGGGACGCGCTGGCGGGCGCGGCGGAATTTCTCCTCGCGGCCGAGGCCTACGCCCGGAAGCGGAGGCCGCTGGTGGCCACCGTGGGCCGGATGGCGGCCGCGCCCGGCGCCGCCAACGTCATCCCGGGGCTGGCGGTCCACTCCCTGGACGTGCGCCATCCGCGGGATGCCGTCCGCCGGCGGGCCCTGGCCGATCTGCGCGGGGCGGCGCGGAAGATCGCGCGCCGGCGCGGGCTGCGTCTGGCCTGGCGGACGACCCAGGATGATGCGGCGGTGGCCTGCGCGCCGGCCCTGACCGGCCTCCTCGAGCGCAGCGTGCGCGCCCAGCAGGGCCGGAGCCTCACCCTGGCCAGCGGCGCCGGCCACGACGGCGTCATCATTTCTTCCCTGACCCCGATCGCCATGCTCTTTGTCCGCTGCCGCGCCGGGCTCAGCCACCATCCCGACGAGCACGTGGCGCCGTCTGACCTGGCGATGGCGCTGCGCGTCATGGTCGATTTTCTGCAAAGGCTTGCCGCCCAATATGAGTAACGTCTTCGACTTGCTGATTCGCAATGGCGACGTGGTCACGCCTGAGGGCGTCCTCCGGGCCGACGTCGGCGTGTCCGAAGGGCGGATCGTGCGGATCGCGCGCGAGCTGGAGGGATCCGCCAAGGAAACCATCGAGGCGGCGGGCCTCCATGTGTTCCCCGGCATCCTGGACGCGCATGTGCACTTCAACGAGCCGGGCCGCGCCGACTGGGAGGGCCTGGCCAGCGGTTCAGCCGCGCTGGCGGCCGGCGGGGGCACCGCGTTCTTCGACATGCCGCTCAACTCGGTGCCGCCCGTCCTCGACCGCGAGAGCTTCGCGCTCAAGCGGGCGCTGGCCGAGCAGAAGTCGCGGGTGGACTTTGCGCTCTGGGGCGGCCTCGTCCCGGGCAACCTGGACCGGCTCGGCGAGTTGCGCGACGCCGGCGCGATCGGCCTCAAGGCCTTCATGTGCGGCAGTGGCGTGGAGGAATTTCCGGGCATCATCGATGCGGCCACGCTGCGCGCGGGGATGAAGCGGGCGGCGGAGCTCGGCCTGTTGGTCGCGGTGCATGCGGAGGACGACGCCCTGGCGCGGAGCCTGGTGGACGCGGCGCAGGCCCGCGGCGAGACGGATGTGCGCTCCTGGATGGCGACCCGGCCCGTGGAGGTGGAGCTGGCCGCCATCCGCACGGCCACGGACATCGCGGGCGAGACCGGCTGCCGCCTGCATATCGTGCATGTCAGCAGCCCGGAGGGCGTCATTCTCGTGGCGGAGGCCCGGCGCCGCGGGGTGGACGTGACCGCTGAAACCTGCCCGCACTACCTCCTCTTGAACGAGGAGGACGTGGTGCGCCTCGGCGCCCCGGCCAAATGCTTTCCGCCGCTGCGTTCGGAGATCCGGCGCCAGCGGCTCTGGGAGGCGGTCGAACACGGCGGCCTCGACACGATCGGTTCGGACCATTCGCCCGCGCCGCCGACCATGAAGGTCTCCAACGACTTCTTCGCGATCTGGGGCGGCATTTCCGGCTGCCAGCATGGCTTCCCCCTCCTGATCTCGGTCGCGCTCGAACGGGCACCGGCCGCCGAGGCGCTGCCCCGCCTCGCGACCCTGCTCGCCGCGAACGTGGCCGACCGGTTCAGCCTGGCCGGGCGCAAGGGCCGGCTGGCCGAGGGGGCGGACGCCGATTTCGCGCTCCTCAACCTCCAGGGCGATCATGTCCTGCACAACGAGGAGCTTTTCTATCATTTTCAGCAGGGACCCTATGACCGGCGGCGCTGCACCGTCGGCGTCGCGCGCACGATCGTGCGGGGTCGCACGGTTTATGCTGAGGGGCGGATTGCCTCGGCGCCGTCCTTCGGGCACCTTCTGACCCCATCCCCATGATCAAAGCACCCTCCGATCTCTTCGGGCACACCCGGGCCCATGTCGGCGCCCGGCACGCCCTCCTGACCCCGAACAATCATGTTGGCAGCGTGGTGCCGGGGATCTCCGGCGCCACCACGGTCATTTTGATCAACGAGGCCATGGGGGCGAAATTCGCGCAGGTGCTCGTGACCTTCCAGAAGGGCGGCTCCGCCGCCGCGCCGGCCAACGAGCTCGAAACCTTTGGCGCCCTGCTCGGCGGCTCCGCGACCGTCCTGGTCGGAGGCAAGAAGGAGCGCTGCGGCCCCGGCGGCTTTTTCTTCGCGCCGGCCCGGCAGACCTGGAGCCTCTCCGCGCCGACGGCGGGCGCGCAGCTCCTCCTTTTCCAGAAGAAGTACGTCCCGCTGGCCGGCGTTTCCGGTCCGCGCCCCCTCATCAGCGACGCCGCCCGCGTGAAGGGCGTGCCGTTCCTGGGCGATCCGGCCGCCAACCTGCAGGTGCTCCTGCCGGACGAGCCGGCCTATGATCTCGCGGTAAACATCTTCGCCTACGAGCCGGGCGGGCACCTGCCTTTCGTCGAGGCGCACGTCATGGAGCACGGGCTGCTCATGCTCGACGGGGAGGGCGTCTACCGCCTCGAGGACAGCTGGTATCCGGTCCGGGCCGGCGATGCCATCTGGATGGCCCCCTTCTGCCCGCAGTGGTTCGTGGCGATGGGCAAGCAGCCGGCGCGCTATCTTTACTATAAGGACGTCAACCGTCCCGCCCTATGAAACCGGGACCGAGTTCCCTGGCGCTGACCTTTGACCATCCCGGCCTGGCCCGGGCGATCGAGGAGCTGGCCCTGATTTCGGAGGCGCCGGCTCCCGCCGTGACCCGGGTGCTGTTCTCGGACACGGACCTGCGGGGCCGCGCCTACGTGCGGGCGCAGGCCGCGGCCGCCGGCCTGACCGTGCGGGAGGATGCGGTCGGCAACATCTTCGCGCGCTGGGAGGGGAGCGAGCCCGCCCTGCCCGCGGTCGCCACGGGCTCGCACACCGATGCCATTCCCAATGCCGGCCGTTTTGACGGGGTCGTCGGGGTGCTGGGGGGGCTCGCGGCGCTGGGGGCCCTGCGCCGCTCCGGTTTCCAGCCGCGGCGCTCGCTGGAGGCGGTGATGTTCACGGCGGAGGAACCCACCCGGTTTGGCCTGGGCTGCGTGGGCAGCCGGCTCCTCGCCGGGGCGCTGTCGCTCGAGAAGGCGCGCGCCCTGCGTGACCGGGAGGGCCGCTCGCTGGACGAGCTCCGCGCGGCCGCGGGCTGCACGGGCCCGCTGGAGTCCGTCCGGCTGGCCCCCGGCTGCTACCATTCCTTTGTCGAGCTGCACATCGAGCAGGGGCCGCTCCTGGAGCAGGAGGGGATTCCCATCGGGCTCGTGGAGGCCATTGCCGGGCCCAGCGCCTACCGGGTCAGCCTGCGCGGCGAAGGCGGCCATGCCGGCGCGGTGCTGATGCCGGTGCGCCATGACGCATCGCTGGCGGCGGCGGAGATCGCCCTGGCGGTCGAGCGCGGGGCCAAGGGCAGCGGCAGCCCGGACACGGTCGGAACGACCGGCGTCTGGCGGATCGAGCCCGGCGCCATCAACAGCGTGCCCTTTTTCGCGCAGATCGAAATCGACCTGCGGGATACGCGGCTGGACGCGCGCGACCGGGCCCTGGCCGAGATCAGGCGGACGGCCGAGGATGCCGGACGGCGCCGCGGCGTGAAGGTGGAGATGGCCGAGATCAACGCCGACCCGCCGGCCGCCGGCGATCCGGCGACGATCGCCATCGCCGAGCAGGTCTGCGCCGAACTGGGCGTGCCCTGCCGCCGGATGGTGAGCCGGGCCTACCATGATTCCCTCTTCATGGCGCGGGTCTGTCCGACCACGATGATCTTCATTCCCTGCCGCAACGGCTGGAGCCACCGGCCCGAGGAATTCGCCGAAGCCGCCCACATCGCCACCGGCGTCGAGGTCCTGGCCCGCACGCTCGCGCGGCTGGCTGGCTGACCCATGGACTCGGCCTTCGACTTCATCCTCAACGGCCGGGTGGTGCGCGTGGACGGCGTGGCGCCGACGACGACCCTCCTTGAGTTCCTGCGGGGCCGCGGGCTGACGGGCAGCAAGCGGGGCTGCGACGAAGGCGACTGTGGCGCGTGCACCGTGGCGCTGGTGGAGCGGGACGGGGCCGGCCGGGCGGCCTACCGGGCGATCAACAGCTGCATTGCGCTGGTGCCGATGTTCGCCGGCCGGGAAGTGGTGACGGTCGACGGGATGGCGGGCGCCGGCGGCGCGCTGCATCCGGTGCAGGCCCAGATGGTGGAGAACTACGGGTCCCAGTGCGGCTATTGCACGCCCGGCTTCGTGGCCTCGCTGTTCGAGCTTTATTACCGCCCGGGCCGCATCGATTCCGCGCAGATCAGCGATCAGCTGGGCGGCAACCTGTGCCGCTGCACCGGCTACCGCCCCATCCGCGACGCGGCGCTCGGCGCGATCGCCCGGCGCGACGCGGGCGGCATCCCGGACGATCCCTTCTTGCGGCGGCTGCAGGCGCCGGTGGGCGCGCCGGCCGAGCTGGACTATGGCGCCGGCCCGGACCGGTTCTTTCGCCCGGTCTCCCTGCCGGGGCTTTTCGCGCTGCTGAAGTCCTTCCCGTCGGCGCGGCTGGTGGCTGGCGCCACCGAGATCGGCGTCGAGGTGAACAAGAAATTCCGGGAGTTCCCGCTGCTCATTTCCACGGAAGGCGTCCCCGAGCTGACGCGGATCACGTCGGCCCCCGACGCCTGGCGGATCGGTGCCGCGGCCACGCTGACCGCCATCGAGGAAGCGATCGGCGAAGAATATCCCTCGTTTTCGAAGATGCTGCGGGTCTTCGCCTCCCGGCAGATCCGCAGCCGCGCCACGCTCGGCGGCAATCTGGCGACCGCCTCGCCGATCGGCGACAGCGCGCCGGTCCTGATGACGCTGGATGCCTCCCTCGTGCTGGTCTCGTCCACGGCGGAGCGCACGGTGCCCCTGGCCGAATTCTTCACCGGCTATCGCCAGTCGGTGCTGCGGCCCGACGAGATCATCCGCGAGGTGATCGTGCCGCGCGGACTGCCGGCGGATCTCACGCGGCGCGCCGACTTCCTCAAGGTCTCCAAGCGCCGCGAGCTCGACATCAGCATCGTGGCCGCGGCGTTTGCGGTCGATTGCGACGCGGCGGGCGTGGTCCGCCGCGCCCGGATTGCCTATGGCGGCGTATCGGCGTCCTCGCGGCGGGTGCCCCCGGCCGAGGCCGCGCTCCTGGGCCGGACCATCGCCGGCGCCGCCGGGGCCGTGGCCGACATTCTCCGCGCCGAATTCCAGCCGCTGGACGACGCCCGGGCGGGCGCCGCCTTCCGGCGCGGGCTGATCGTCAGCCTTTGGGAAAAATTCGTGGCCGGCGAACAAAGCCAGGCGCAGGACGGCCCGCTGGAATTCAAGCATGGGGCCCGCTGGGAGAGCGACGATGCCTCCCGGACCATGCCGCACGAGAGCGGCGCGGGCCATGTCACCGGCGGCGCGCTCTATGCCGATGATCTCGGCCAGCGTCGGCCTATGCTCGACGTCTGGCCGGTGATGGCCCCCCATGCCCGCGCGCGGATCCTCCGGCGGGATGCGACCAAGGCCCGGGGCGCCCCCGGTGTCGCCGCCGTGCTGCTGGCGGAGGATATTCCCGGGCAGAACAACACCGGGCCGGTCCGCCACGACGAGCCGCTGCTCGCGACCGACGAGGTGCACTTTCACGGGCAGCTGGTGGCCCTGGTGGTGGGCAGCTCGATCCGAGCCTGCCGCGCCGCCGCTGCGCTGGTCGAGGTGGAATACGAGGCGCTGCCGGCGTTGATCGGGATCCGGGACGCAATGAAGCAGGGCAGCTATCACACCGAGCCGCACACGCTGGCGCGGGGGGATTGCGCCGCGGCGCTGGCGGCCGCGCCCGGCCGGCTCGACGGCGAGTTCGAGTTCGGCGGCCAGGAGCATTTCTATCTGGAGACGCATGCCGCGTGGGCGGAACCGGCCGAAGACGGCTGCGTCCTGGTCTGCTCCTCGACGCAGCATCCCTCGGAAATCCAGGCGATGGTCAGCGAGGTCCTGCACATTTCCCGCAACAAGGTGGTCACGCAGGCGCCGCGCATGGGCGGCGGATTTGGCGGCAAGGAGACCCAGGGCAATGCCTGGGCCGCGCTGGTGGCGCTGGCCGCGGTCACGACGGGCCGGCCCGTCCGCGTGCAGCTCGACCGCGATGTCGACCTGGCCCTGACCGGCAAGCGTCATCCCTTCTGGTCGAGGTTTTCGGTCGGCTACGACCGGGACGGCCGGATCCTGGCGGCGGATGTGGCGCTGGTTTCCGATGGCGGCTGGTCGCTCGACCTGTCGCAGGCGATCCTCGACCGCGCGCTCTTCCACCTCGACAACAGCTACTACCTGCCGGCGGTGAACTTCACGGGGCGGGTGGCCCGGACGAACGTGACCTCGCACACCGCCTTTCGCGGCTTCGGCGGCCCGCAGGGCATGCTGGTGATGGAGGAGATCATGGACCGGGTCGCGCGCGGGTTGGGGCTGCCCCCGGAGACCGTCCGGGAGCGAAATCTCTACCACGGCACCGGCGAGACCAACACCACCCACTATGCGGAGGAGCTCGCCGACAACCGAATGAACGCCTGCTGGCACGGCGTGCTCGCCGAGGCGAAATTTGCCGAGCGTCGGCGCGAGGTGGCGGACTGGAACCGGCAGCATCCCCTGATCAAGCGGGGTCTGGCGGTCACCCCGGTGAAGTTCGGCATTTCCTTCACGCACATCCCCTACAACCAGGGCGGATCCCTGGTCCTGATCTACCACGACGGCACGGTGCAGGTGAACCACGGCGGCACGGAAATGGGCCAGGGGCTGCACACCAAGGTGCTCGGCGTCGCCATGCGCGAACTCGGGCTGCCGGCCAGCGCGATCCGGATGATGCACACCAGCACCGAGAAGGTGCCGAACACCTCCGCCACGGCCGCCTCCTCCGGCGCCGATCTGAATGGCGCGGCGGTCGCGGCGGCGTGCGCGACCCTGCGCGAGCGGCTCCGGCCCGTGGCGGCGCATTTGCTGCAGGTGCCCGCGGCCGAGGTCATATTCGAGGAGGGCCATGCCGTGCAGCGCGGCACTCAGCATCGCGTGCCCTTCGCCAAGGTGTGCGGCCGGGCCTATCTGGAACGGGTCAGCCTGGCGGCGACGGGCTATTACCGCACGCCGGGCATCCATTGGGATTGGGCCACCGCCAAAGGCCGTCCCTTCCATTATTTTGCGAACGGGGCCGCGGTCGCCGAGGTCGAGGTCGACGGCTACTCGGGCATGCACCGGGTGCGGCGGGTCGACATCGTGCAGGATGTCGGCACCTCCCTGCACCCGGCGGTCGACCGCGGCCAGATTGAGGGCGGGTTTGTCCAGGGCATGGGCTGGCTGACCCGGGAGGAGCTGCTCTGGAACAAGCAGGGCCGGCTCCTCACGCACAGCGCCAGCACCTACCAGATCCCGGCCTTCAGCGACGCCCCGGTCGAGTTCAATGTTTCACTCCTGCCGAACGCGGAAAACGCCGGCACGATCCACGGCAGCAAGGCCGTGGGCGAGCCGCCCCTCATGCTGGCCTTCAGCGTTCGGGAGGCGATCCGGGATGCGGTCGCCGCCTTTGGCCCGCCCGGCGGCGAAGTGGCGCTGGCGTCGCCGGCAACCTGCGAGGCCATCTTTGCCGCGGTCCAGGCGCGGCGGCAGCCGATGCGATCCTGAGCGGCGCGCCGCCCCGGCCCCGCCCCTCAGGGGGACGAGGTTTCAATGTGGATATTGCGCAGATCGAAGGGGAATCCCTCCAGCTGAAGTCCGATCTGGCCCGAGGCGGGATTGCAGCCGGTCACCTTGTTCTGGGCGACGCCGTTGATCGAGCACTCGAGCACGCCGTCGTGGCAGCTGATGTCGGCGCTGTTCCATTCGCCGTACGGCTTCTCGCTGGAGGGATTCATCCGGTTCAGCTGCGGCACCGCGGCCCCGGGCTTGGTCGAAAGCGGCTCGGCGAACGTCGCGCCGGCCATCGGCAGCAGGTCGCCGCCGCGCGTGACCTTGGTCTGCACCTGGATGGATTTCGGCCAGGTGTTCCGGTCGATCGGCCCGGTCGCGATGTGGATCAGGACGCCGCCGTTGGTGTTCTTGGGCGTGTTGGCCGGCCAGCGCCATTCGACGTGCAGCTGGTAGTTCGTGTAGGTGCCGGCGGCGACGAGGTAGCCGATCGGCTTGCCCGCCACGGCCACCGTGCCGTCGCCGCCGACCACGCACACTTGGTTGATGTCCGACGGTGTCGGCGTCACGAGCGTCCAGCCGGACATGTCCTTGCCGTTAAGCAGGTCGGTGGCGTGGGCCGGGGAGGCGGCGCAGGCGGCGCCGAGGGCAAGGAGCGGGAGGAGGAAGCGCATGGGGAGGGGTTCGGAGGGGATGGGAGACGAGGAGGAGGGGGGATTACAACTGCTTTTCGATGCCGGGGATCAGGAAGAGGAAGAAGCTCCGGAGGTGCTGGAAAAGATTGACGGGTTCGTGGTGGCGGACGGCGGCCTTGCCGCGCGCCTCGCCCGTCCAGACCAGACGGGTCCCGAGGAAAGAAGTTGCGGGGCCGGACGGCGACGGTTCCAGCCGGACCCGCCAGCTTTGGTTGGGCGCGCAGTCCCGGCGGATGTCGCGCGCGGCCTGTTCCGCCAGTCGCTTGCTGTCGATGATCGCGGCGACCTCCAGGTTGAGGAAGGCCGAGCGGGGATCGAGATTGTAGCTTCCGACCCAGACCCGCTGGCGGTCGAAGACCATGACCTTGGAGTGCAGGATCGCGTACGACTGCTGGGGCCGAAACCAGCTGGCTTCGGCCGGGAGGCCGGCGCCGTCGCGCTTGTATTCGTAGAGTTCCACCCCGAGCCCCAGCAGTCGGCGGCGATAGCGCTCATAGGCATCGTAGACGACCGGCACATCCGTGGTGGCCGCGGTGTTGGTCAGGACGGTCACGGTGACGCCCCGCGCGCGCATCGCGCGGTACCAGTCCATCCCGTCCCGGCCGGGGACGAAATAGGCCGCCTCCATCAGGGCCTCCTGCCGGGTGTTCCGCCATTCGCTTTCCAGCACATGGGTCAGCGGACTGATCTCGCCCAGCGGCGCCGCCACCTGGGCGGCGGGATCGGCTCGAATTTCGCCGGGCGCCCAGATCAGGGCGTCGCCCCGCTCGAGGTCGGCGAGATAGCCGTCGCGGGTGGCTTCATATTGGCGGGCGAAGGATTCGACCCCGAGGGAGCGCTGCTCGATCTGGGCCCGGGCGATGGCGAGGGCGTTCGGATCCTTGAGCGGATTGGCCAGCTTTGCCACCGGCACGGCCCACGTGCTGTTCCAGTATTCGTCGAAGATGGCGGAGGCCTGGCGGGTGACGTCGCCGGCGGCCAGCAGATCGAAATCCCGGAAGCCGTGCTTGTTCTCGAGGTCGAAATATTCGTCGCCGATGTTGCGGCCGCCGAGAATGACGGCCGTGTTGTCGACCGTCAGCTGCTTGACATGCATCCGCCGGTTTAGCCGCTTGAAGTCGAAGGCATATTCGAGCCAAAGCGCCCAGCGCGGGTGATAGTGGACGGGATTGTAGACCCGCACCGAAAAATTCGGGACGGACGACAGCGTCGAGAGCTTGGCGGCATGGCGGAGGTTGAAATCATCCAGGAGCAGGCGGACGCGCACGCCCCGGTCCGCCGCCTGGAGCAGGTGGAGGGTCAGGAGGTCGCCGGTCTGGTCGTCGTCAAAGATGTAGTATTGGATGTCGATCGTCCGCTCCGCGGCGTCGACCAGCGCGAGGCGCGCGGCCAGCGCCTCCGGCCCGAACTCCAGCAGGTGGAAGCCGGACTCGCCGGGATGGCCGAGGGCGAGGCCGGAAAGCGCCCGGCCCAGGGTCGTGGCCTGCGGATGCTCCAGGGCGTGGGACGCGGGCAGGCCGCCCGTGGGGATGGCGGCGCAGCCGGCCAGGCTCAGGAGCCACCCGGCCAGGAACGCCGTTGCCCCCGGCCATGCGCATGACCGACGAGCCCGGCCATCCGGAACGGGGGCGGCGGTCAAGATGGGGGTGAGCTGGATGGCCAGGTGGGAAATGGAGCGCGCAATATGGCGGGCGCGGGACCGGGGCAAAAGGCTAATGTTCAACCTCTCCGGCATGAATTCGCGGTCCGATGGATGGGGGATCCACCGGATGGGCGGGCCGGTCCGCGCGGTCCCTCATGGGCGCGGCCGTCTGGCTTTCTGACCGGACCCGGTTTCTCGCCCGGCTGGCTTGGCGGCGACTTTTTCGGCCTTGGCTTCGAGCTTTTGCCGAGCCTCATCCTCTTTTTCCCTTAGCTTTTGCTGCCGCTCCCACGCCTTCCGTGCGGTGAGGAAGCCGTCGGACGGCGAGGTCGATTCCAGATTTTCGAAAAAGGTCCGCACACCGAAGCGAATGGTTTCGCTCCAAGGCGCGCCGGGGCGACCGCCGGGGTTGGGCGGGGCGGCATTGGGCAGGTTCTGCGCCGTTACCCGGCCAAACTGCGGGCGAGGGGGAGCGGGCGCCCCCGCCCCCGTCCCACGCCCGGCTGCCGCGGGCACAACGGCGGCGCCCGGCCCGCGCATTGAGGCGCCACTGCCCAGCAGGTGCCCGGCGACCCCGCCGCCCCCGACCGCGGCCGTAGCCAGGGCGGTGCTGGCGCCCGCGATCAGCCCGGTGGCGAAGGTGGACAGGAATGCCCCGGCCGCTCCCGCGCCCTTCAGGAAGACGGCCACCAGCTTTGGGGTTTTCAGCGCCACATAGAGGGCGAGGAAGAGATAGGTCACCAGGTAGCAAAAGGTGGCGAGGGCGGCGACCTCGCCACCGGTGGCGGCGACCGCCACGGCGGCGGTCGCGCCATACGCCACCCCCGCCGCCGTCTGCGCCCATCCGCCGCTGGCCGGGGCGAGCGGGCCCAGCAGCATGTATTTCAGCACGAGCGCCATCAGCGCGTCGACGAACAGCATGATGAACTGGTAGGCGGGCACGACCACCGTGAGCCAGCCGAGTGACCGCAGGACGCCATAAAATGCCTCCTCGGTCACCGGCATGAGCCAGAAGGGCATCGCGATCACCAGGAGGAAGAGGTTCACCTCGATCAGGACCTTGACGGCCGCCGTAAAAATGTAGGCCACCATCCGCGTCAGCACGACGCCGAGGCTGCGGCCGGCCCAGTCGACGGCGGCCCGGATTTGATTCAGCCATCCGCCCGCCGCCGCCGCCGCCCGCTCGACCTGATCGGAAAACCAGGCGCGGGCGCGCCGGGCCAGGGTGGGGGAGGCGCCGAGGATCGGGAGGAGCTGGGCGTCGAGGTAGGTGAGCGTGTCGCCCAGGACGGCCTTCGCGTAGCGCTGGCGGCCCGCCTCGAACGCGGCGGTCGCCCCGGGCAGCGCGGGCAGGGCGAGCGTCTCAGCCGCCTGGGCATCGTCCAGCGCGAGCGCAGTCGAAAGCGGGGCGAGGCTGGAGGATTGGCCAGCGGGAAAGGCGATCGTGAGCGCGCCGGTGCCGGGGGGCAGCGCCCCCAGGTCCGCGACCAGGGCGCCGAAGTTTTGCACGAGCGTCCGCCCGACCAACGCGGCCAGCCGGTCGTCTGGAATCTGCGCGTCGGTCCACAGGCTGGAATCGAGCAGCGGCAGCTGGCCCGGCTGACCGACCCCGGCCAGCGCCGCGTTGACCGAGCCGGCCATCGCATCGTACCACGCGCCCAATTGGATCACCTCGGCGCGCGCGGCCCCGGGGGGATGAAGCGCGACCGCGCGTCGCGCGGCCGCATCGCGAATGGCGTCGGCGCGCGCGGCGGCGAAGGTGAGGGGACCCACGCCGCCGGCCTGCAGGAGGTGCCCCAAAGCCTGGTCGGACATCGCCTGGACCGCCGCGGACACGGCGGAGTTCACGGTCATGAGCAGGCCGTACAGCAGGGGGGTGTTGGCTATGATCACGACGCCCATCAGCAGCCGGAAGTTCACCTGGGCCAGCGCCGCGAGGGGATGCCGGGCGGTCATGGTCTGGCGGCCGCGCAGCGCTTGCTGCATCGCGGTGACCGCCATGATCCCGAGAAAGATGACCACCAGACCCCAGTAAAGCGCGTGAAAGGGACCCGTCGCGACGATCTGGAAGGGATTGAAGCCCAGCAGGGCCAGGGTGGGTCCGCCTCCGCTCGCCCGATAGGCCTCCGCCGCCTGTCCGATGCTGTCCGGGCCTGATCCATGGGCGGCCAGCGACGCCAGCTGCTGTTGGGCGTCGGCCATCCCCGCCGAAAGTGTGGTGCCGCCGACGGCCATGGCGCTCAGCCGGCATCGAGCTGCAGCTCCTCGGCATTGCGGCGGTTGGCCTCCGCCTCCTCGAGGAGCTGATTTTGGGTTTCCAGCGCCCGCACCGCGGCCTCCCCCGCCTCCGTGCTCTGGACCGCGGACTCCAGCAGGATGGCGTTGGCCGCCGCGCCCAGCCGGCTCTGCGCGTGCGCCTGGTCGGCCAGTGTCTGGGCGCGCGCGGCCTGGTTCCCCGCCGCCTGGTTTTCCGCGGCCAGCCCCGCCAGGTTGGTCCGGCGCTTGCGCGTGGCATCGAGCCAGTCACCCGCCAGGACGGAATTCAAATCGGCGGCGCCCCGGGCGCCGAGGTTCTGCTGATCTTCGGCGCTGCGACCGGCGTACCATTGGGCATAGGCCGGCGCGGACGCCGCCGGATCGGCCGGGCCCGCGCGGGCGAGCGCGGGATCGACCAGCGTGGCCCGGTAGTAGCCGGTGGGTGTCTCGACGGCTTGCTGCCAGCGGGCGGGCGGCAGGCCGAGAAAGACGTCGAGCAGCCCGGTCGGATCGAGCAAGGCGCCCAAGTCGGCATCCGCGAGTCCGGGGAGAGCCCGCACCGCCGCCTGCATCTGGCTCAAGGTAAGCGCCTGGGAGAACGGGGTGGATTCGCTGCGGTCGCCGACCGCCGCCGTGAGCGCCAGCAGCTGATCGTACTGGCGGGTGGACACGCCCAGCAAGGAGCCGAGACGGTCAAATTCCTGCTGGGCCTGCCGCAGCAGATTGATGGCCTGCGCGGTGGCGGCGGGGTCATAGACCAAATCCCCCACGCCCAGGAGCGCCTCAACCGGCCGGGGCCATGCCAGCGCCACCGCCGCGCCCAAAAGGAACAAGCGTCTCATCGGATGGGCTCCGCCAAGGTGGGATCGGGCGCGAATCGGGGACCGAAATTCAGGCCGTCATATTGGCCGGCGGGATAGCGCAGGACCGGCCCGTCGGGCGCCTCCAGCCCGCTCCGCTCCCGCGGTGCCTCGGTCTGATCGTGCCAATACTGCCGCATGATCTTTTGCCGTTCCTCCCGTCGGGCCTGTTCAACCGCTGCGCTTTCCGCCTCGCCCGCGGCCCGGCTTTCGAGCCACGCGGCCCCGCCCAGGCCCGCGGCTCCGCCGATGACCGCGCCGGTGCCGCCCGCGAGCTTGCCGCCGAGCCAGGCGCCCGCCGCGGTGCCGGCGCCCAGGCC
>CAIWXW010000101.1 GCA_903916755.1 uncultured Opitutaceae bacterium
ACGGTGGACGCGGCGGGTCTCGACGTGGAACTGGCCCAGCAGGGCCACAACCAACCGGACCTCTCCAAATACCATTTCACCTACCTGACCAACTACCAATTCGTCAGCGGCCTGTTGAGCGGAATGGGCCTCGGCACCTCGCTGCGTTATGAGACGCCTGCGTCCATCGGCTACCTGGGCGGCTCGCCCGATCCATCGGCCCTCGGGGCCATCGACTCCCTCCAGGCGCTCAATCCGGTCCCGGGCAAGGAGCTCCTGCATCAGGACGTGTGGATTTCCTACAAGATGAAGCTGCCCTTCGACAATCGCATCCGCATGACGGTGCAGCTCAACTGCCGGGATCTCTGGTCCAGCGGCTACCTGCAGACGGTCGGAATCAACCCCGACGGCACTCCCCAGGCCTACCGCATCATTCCGCCCCGACAGTGGTACCTGCAGACGGCGTTCGATTTTTGAGCCGCAGCCCGATCGATTGTTGGGCGGACCACGAGCGTGAGTCCGCCTGAGACCCATGGCGTCCCCGGGATCCGAGTCCCGGCGGACGCCATTTCATTTCTGGCCTCGCTTTGGACGTAAGGTTTGCCCCCGCCGGGCCGGATCGCTCTCGTCGTCGACACATGGAGACGGACCTTTCCGCAGGAGCCAGCGCAGCGCAGGGGCGCCGCGGAACAACCCTGCTGCTGGCGGCGCTCCGCGTCGCTTCGACTCTTCTGGCTTACGGGCCGGCGCTCCACGGCCGGCGGTTGCTCGATGACGATCTGCACATCACGGCGCCGGCCCTGCAGTCGGTGGCCGGTCTGGCCCGGATCTGGTTCCGGCCCGGCGCCACTCAGCAATATTACCCGGTGGTGCACACGGCCTTCTGGCTGGAGCACCGGGTCTGGGGCGAATCGGACCTGGGGTACCACCTGGTCAATGTATTCCTGCACGCTCTCGCCAGCCTGCTGGTCGTGCCGCTCATGCGGCAGCTGCGGCTGCCCGGCGCTTGGTTTGCAGCGTTCCTCTTTGCCCTTCATCCCGTCTGCGTCGAGTCCGTGGCCTGGATGGCGGAGCAGAAGAACACGCTCTCGCTCGTCTTTGCTCTCGGCGCCATGATTGCCTACCTGCAGTTTGAGGAGCGGCGCGATTTCCGACGTTACGGCCTGGCGCTGGGCCTGTTTGCGCTGGCCCTCCTGAGCAAGACTGCGGTGGTGACCGAGCCGGTGGTGCTGCTGGTCCTGGTCTGGGGGCGGCGTTCGCGCCTGGACTGGCGCCGGGACGTGGGTCCGCTGCTGCCCTGGTTCGGGCTCGGCGGTGCGATCGGGTTGGTCACGGTGGCGGTGGAGCGGCAGCTCATTGCCGGCGTCGGGGAATCCTTTGCGCTCGGGGTCCCCGCTCGCGCCCTGCTCGCGGGCAGGGCCTTCTGGTTCTACCTCGGCAAGATCGTCTGGCCGGCCCAACTGACCTTTTTCTATCCGCGCTGGGTGGTGGATCCAGGCGTGCCGGGGCAGTACGTCTATCCCCTGGCCGTTATTCTGGCTGGTCTCGTGCTGCTGCGGATGGCTCGCACCACGAAGTGGCCCTTGGTCGTCTTCCTCGGCTTTGCCTGCACCTTGCTGCCGATCTTGGGCTTTATCCGGATCGAATGGTTCGTCTTCTCCTATGTCGCCGACCATCTGCAGTATCTCGCCAGTCTCGCCATCATCATTCCGGTGGGCGCGTTCCTCGGGGCCGCTCGGGTTCACCGGTCGGGTCGGTGGCTGATCGGAGGGGCCTTGGCGGTGCTCCTGGGGCTGCTGACCTGGCGCCAGTGCGACCGCTATTCCGACCCGGAAAAATTCTACCGGACGGCGATCGAGCTGAATCCGTCCTCGGCGGCGGCCTATGACAAGCTGGGCACGGTGCTGGCGGCTTCCCCCTCGCGCCTGCCGGAGGCGGTCGCGGCCTTTGACCAGGCGCTGAGGATCAGGCCGGAAATGCCCGGGACCCACTACAATCGCGGCTCGGCGAGGCTGTCGCTCGGCCTGCTCCCGGAGGCCATTGCCGATCTCGAAGAGGCGCGGCGCCAGCAGCCGGGAAGCCCCGATACCTTGACCAATCTCGGGGTGGCTTTCGCCCGTTCCGGCCGGCTCCCGGAGGCGATCGCCTGTTATGAAGCGGCCCATCGGCTCGAACCGGGGGCGGGGGACACGCTGATGGACCTGGCGCAGGCGCACTTTGATTTCGGCATGAGCTTGGTGCGGGAGCGCCGATTCGCCGAGGCGGCCGGCCAGTTCGCCGAGGCGGTCCGCTTGCGCCCGGATTTTGAGGAAGCACGGTTGGCGTTGCGCAACGCGTCAATTCTGGCGGGTCGGGTGCTTCCGTAAGAGGGTGGACAAGGATCCGGGCGCTCGGCGCCCTCGGCGGGAGTCGCAGACTACCCCGGCGGGCTATCGCGCCGACCGCTCGTAGATCTTCTGCAGCATCCCGGCGGGGACCGCCGGGGAGTGGAAGGTCTTGGGTCCGCCGCTCAGGCTGTAGCGGGTGAGCAGCTGCTCATTCTCCCGATCGAGCTGCAGCACCTGCAGGATGCGGGATCGGGCATTGTCCAGGGCGACCCGGAAATCCGGACCCCGGGCTTCGCCGGGTGGCACGGTGCGGAGCGCCCCGAGGGCGGCGTCGAGCCGTTCGAGCAGCCCCTGCTTGCGCTTGGTCACATCGGCGCCGGGGGCGCGCTGATGCTGCTGGAGGAAGCGGTTTTCCTCCAGGGACAGAGCGTACAATTCGTCGCAGATCTGTTGGTGCTGCTGCAGGGCTTCCAGCGAGGTCATGATGCGGGCGGCGCGGAGGCCGGCCCGGGGGAGACGGTGCCTGAGCTCAGGACGCTGGTCAACTTGCGGCTGGTGGCATCGCGCCACTGGAGGTGGGTCTGGCGCCAGCGGGCCATGTCGGCCAGCTCCTTGAGCTCGGGCGTGGGCGTCGCGCCCTTGGCCGACGCGGCATCGACGATCGCCTGATAGGTGGCAACGGCCCGGTCGACCTGGAATAGCCGCTCATAGCACAGCGCCGTCTGGTAGAGAACGGGCATCCGCCAGGCGGGTTCGGGTGAGAGGGTGGCCAGGCAGTCGTAGATCGCCAGGGCGTCGATCGGATCTCCGCTCTGGAAAAAACGGTTCGCCAGCTGGTTGCCGGTGCGCCGCTGCCAGTAGGTCCACCGGTGGGGGTCCGTTGCCACGCGGCCTCGCGCCACGTTGAGCAGCTCAAGGGTGACCGCGAGGGCCTCCTGGGGCCGCTTCAGGCCGTCGAGGGCGGTGGCGAGGATATAGCGGGCTTCGGGCACGTTTTCATCCTTGGGCGACTGTTCCAGGAAGGCGCGCAGGGAGGTCACGGCCGAATCCAGCTCGCCGGCGCGCTGTTGGGCGCAGCCGGCCATGAACAGGGCTCGGGCCCGGTCGGAGGGCGAGAGATCGAGGAGGCGCACCCGCAGGAAGAACTTCCCGGCGGCGGCGTAGTCCCCCTCCTCGTAGTAGGTTTGGGCAATCTCGAACTCGGCGGTCTTGGCCAGCTGGGTGTAGTGGTCGAACCCCTCGCTGGGCAGCTTCAGGGTGGTGTTGATGACGCTGTAGAAGCGCGTCAGCGCTAGGTTGTAGGCGCCCATGTCGCGCAGGGTCCGGCCCAGGTCGAGGAAGGCGTCGGGCACGCGGGCGTCATCCGGAAACTCCTTCAGGAATTTCTCGTAGATCGCCACGGCCTTGGTCATGGCCCCGGGGAGCGGGAACGCCGCGAGGTTCCGCCCGACGCGGACGCGCATCGACGTCGTGCCGAGCCCGAGCTTGGTGAGGTCGAGCTTCCCGCCGGGGGGCAGCTTCGCCGCGATCGCCGGGGTCGAGAGGTCCCAGTTCGTCACGTGCTTCACCGGGCCCGTGATCTTGTGGTACTCCTGCGCGCACCC
>CAIWXW010000102.1 GCA_903916755.1 uncultured Opitutaceae bacterium
CCCGGCGGCGGCCGCCCCCGCGCCCATGGCCGCCGGCACCCCCGCGGCCGGCGCGGCGGCGCCGATGGCGGAGGCCAAGCCGGCCGCCGAGTCGACCAAGCACACGGTCAAGCCGGGCGAGACGCTCGGCAAGATCGCCCACATGTACCACGTGCGGGTGGGGGACATCGCGACCGCCAACAATATTTCCGACCCGCAGAAGATCCACCCGGGCCAGGATCTGATCATCCCGGGTGCCACCGCCGGCAAGGGCGCCGCGCCCAAGCCGGCGAAGGCGGCCAAGGCGAAGGCGGCTGACCCGGCCGCGGCGGCCGCCGCCCAGGTGCCGGCGGACGCGAGCCCGCCGCCGGCCGCCCTGCCGGCCCCGGTGGACGCCCCGACCACGGACATCCCGGTGATCAAGATCGACGAGAATCCGCCCGCGCCGTCGCCGAAGTCCTGAGCGTTCGTCTCCCATGACCGGATCCACGCCCTCCACCGCCAGCCTGCGCACCCGGTTCATCGCCAATCCCGCCGCGATCATCGCGGTGGGCGCCGTCGCCCTGACCATCCTCGGGCTGACGGTGCTCTTCAGCGCCAGCTCGTCGCTCAAGCCGGGCCCGTATTTCTACCTGACCAAGCAGGTCACCGGGGTGGCGGCCGCGGCGGCCCTCTGCTTTGTCGCGAGCCGGATGAACCTGGACTATGCCCGCCGCTACGCCTGGTGGGTGGCGGGCGGGCTGCTTTTTCTGCTGGGGCTCGTGCTGATCCCCCATCTGGGCGTCGCGGTCAACGGCAGCCGCCGCTGGCTGGGGCACGGCTCGGCCCGGCTGCAGGTCTCCGAATTCGGCAAGCTGGGCATGGTCTTCTGCCTGTCCCATTATCTCGCGCTCAACCAGACCCGGATCGGCGAGTTCCGGCGCGGCTTCCTCTATCCGGTCGCGATCGTGGGCGCCTTCGGGGCGCTGATCCTCAAGGAGCCTGACTTCGGGACGGCCGCCCTTTCGATCGCGGTCGGTCTCTCCCTCGTCTTCCTCGCGGGGGCCAAGTGGCGCTACATCCTCCCCGCGATCGCGCTGGTCGGCGCCATCTTTGCCGTCGCGGTCATGCTCAATCCCAACCGGCTGCATCGCTTCAGCGCCTTCCTCGACGTGGAGGGCAACAAGCAGCGGGGCACCTACCAGCTCTACCAGTCGATGTCCGCCTTCGCCTCCGGTGGCGTCAACGGCGCAGGGCTGGGGCAGGGGCGGCAGCAGCTCGGCTACACGCCCGAGGCGCACAATGACTTCATCTTCTCGGTGGTCGGGGAGGAACTCGGACTGCCCTTCACCCTCGGGGTGGTCGGCGTCTTTGCCGGCATCTTCGTCGCGGGTCTGATCCATCTTCGGCGCGCCCCGAGCCTCTTCCATTACCTGCTCGTCACCGGCTGCCTGCTGCTCATCTGCCTCCAGGCGATGATCAATGTCGGCGTGGTGACGGGTGTCCTGCCCACCAAGGGCATGTCGCTGCCATTCATCAGCGCCGGCCTGTCCAACCTCCTGCTGATGGGCCTGCTCCTCGGCATCATCCTCAACACCCAGCGCACCTGGGGGCGCGCGGCGCTGCACGGCCGATCGCGGCAGATGCGCGAGGTCCTGGCGTGAGCCGGTTCCTGATCTCCTGCGGGGGGACCGGCGGGCATCTCTCCCCGGGCATCGCGCTGGCCGAGGGCCTCCTCGCGCGCGGGCATGAGGCGACCCTCCTCATCAGCCGCAAGAAGGTGGATGCGCGCCTGATCGAAAAGTACCCGCTGCTATCGTTTGACCGGATTCCCGGCACCGCCTTTTCGTGGCAGCCGGTCCGGCTGGCGCGCTGCCTCACCTCGCAGGCGCGGGCGGTCGGCTTCTGCCTCAGCCTCATGCGCCAGCGCCGGCCCGACGTCGTGGTCGGCTTCGGCGGGTTCACCTCCGCGCCGGTGGCGCTGGCGGGGCGCCTCCAGAACATCCCCGTGGCGCTGCATGAGTGCAACCGGGTCCCGGGCCTGGCCATCCGGACGCTGAGCCACCTGGCCGCCCGCGTCTACCTGCCGATCGGCCTGCGCCTGAGCGGGGTGGGGGCCGCGACCACGCGGCACGTCGGCTTGCCGGTCCGTCGCGAGATCGTCCTGCGGCCGCGCGCCGAGTCCCGCGTCGCCCTGGGGCTGGACCCCAACCAGCGGGTGCTCGCGATTCTCGGCGGCAGCCAGGGCGCCACCGTCCTCAACGAATGGGCCCGGACCCACTTCGGGCTCCTCGCCGCCGAGGGGATCCAGCTCTACTGCGTGACCGGCCTGGACAAGGGCGCCCCGGAGATCCACGAGCTGCGCACGAAGCCCGGCGCCCCGGTGAAGGCGATCTTCATGCCGTTTTCGGACCGGGTGGCCGAATTGCTCTCCGCGGCGGACCTGGTCGTCAGCCGCGCCGGCGCGGGCACGCTCGCCGAACTGGTCCGCTGTGAGACCCCGGCGATTCTCGTGCCCTATCCCCACGCGGCCGACGACCACCAGCGGGCCAACGCCGCCTTCTTCGAGCGGCAGGGCGGCGGCCTCGTGGTCGAGCAGGCCGCGCTGGGCGAGCTGTACACGGAGGTCCGCGACGTCATCTTCAACGACTGGCTGCTGCGCAAGTTCCGGGGCAACCTGCGCCGGATGGACCGGGCCAACTCGCTCGAGGTCATGCTGCGCGACCTGGAGGAGATCGCCGCCACCGGCTCGGCCGAATCCACGCTGCCGGCGCTCGCCGCCTAGGCTGCCATGAGGCCCGCCGCTCCGCCCTCGCTCTTTGGCCGCCCGGTCCGGCGGATCCACTGCCTCGGCGCCGGCGGCATGGGTATGGCGCCGCTAGCCGCTTACCTGGCGCAGTCCGGCTTCACGGTCAGCGGGGAGGACGATGCGCTGAGCCCTGAGGTCGCGGAGGTGCTGGGGCGGGCGGGCGTGACGGTGGGGCCGCTGCCGGCCGACTGCGACCTGGCGGTGTATTCTTCCGCGATCGCCGCCACCCACCCGGTCTACGCCGCCGCCCGGGCGCGGGGCCTGGCGGTGGTGCGCCGGGGCGAGGCCCTGGCGGAGATCGTGCGGGACAAGAAACTCGTGGCCATCTGCGGGGCCCACGGCAAGACGACCACGACCGCCATGCTCGCCACCGTGCTGCGGCAGTCCCATTTTCCGGCGGCCTACCTGGTCGGCGGGCTGTTCAACGACGGCACGCCGCCCGCCCGGGTCGGCGGCAACGACTGGGTCGTGGCCGAGATCGACGAAAGCGACGGCACGATCGACGGCTTCAGTCCCGAGATCACGGTGGCGGTGAACCTCGACTGGGATCATCCCGACCGCTACCTGCGTCCGGAGGACCTCGAGGCGACCTATGCGGCCCTGTTCGCCCGCACGCGCGCGACGGTGCTCGTGAGCGACGCCTGCCCGCAGTCGCTGCGCCTGGCGAAGGACCGGACCTCGTTCCTCACCTTTGGCCGCACCGGCGATTTCGGCGGGGTGGTTGCGAGCGAAGCCGGCGACCGGATGACGCTGCGGCTTTCCGGCCGGTTCGCGCCGGGCGAAGCCACGGTCCGCGCCCGGGGTGATTTCAACGCCGCCAACGCGACGGCGGCCCTGGCCGCCGCCGCGCTGATGGGGGCCGCCCCCGGGCCGAGGGCGCTGGCGGAGTTTTCCGGGGTGCGCCGCCGGCAGTCCGTCCTCGCGGCCGAGGGCGTGACCGCGATCGAGGATTACGCGCACCATCCGGCCGAGATCCGGGCGCTGCTGCCCAGCCTCCGGCGCCACCTGCGGCCGGCCGCCGCCGGGGCCCTGCCGCGCCTGGTCGCCGTCTTCCAGCCGCACCGTTTCAGCCGCACGGCCCAGTTCCGGGCGGAGTTCGCCGCCGCCCTGGCGCTGGCGGACGAGGTGCACCTGCTCGATGTCTACGGGGCGGGCGAGAGCCCGATCGCCGGCGGGACCACCGCGGACATCTATGCCGAGATGCGCCGGGGCTCGCCCTCGCTGGCCGTGAGCTACCTGCCCGGCGATGATGCCGCGTTCTTCCAGGCGCTTTCCCGCGCCGTCCATCCGGGCGACGTCGTCGCCTTCGTCGGCGCGGGCGACATCGACCGGAAGGCGCGCGGCTGGATCGAGACGCGCCGGGCGGAGGCGCAGCAGGCGCGCCGCTGGGATGACTTTGCCGCCGCCGTGGCGGCCCAGCTTTCGCTGACCGGGAAGGTGCGGCGGGAGGAGCCCCTGGCTCCGAAGACCACGCTCCGCGTCGGCGGCGCCGCCCGGGTCTACGCCGAACCGGCGACCGTCGCCGACCTGCGCGCGCTCCTGCGGGCCGCGGCCGCCGCGGCGATTCCGGTGCTCATGCTCGGGCGGGGCTCCAACCTGATCGTGCCCGATGCGGGCGTGGACGGCCTGGTGCTGGCCCTGGCCCATCCGGGGTGGGCGCGCTTCGAGCCGCGCGCGGACGGCCGGGTGTGGGTCGGCGCGGGCCTGCGGCTGAAGAACCTGTGCGGCCTCGCCACGAGCGCGGGGCTCTCCGGCTGTGAATTCCTTGAGGGCATCCCGGGGACCGTCGGGGGCGCCCTGCGGATGAACGCCGGGGCCATGGGCGGATGGATGTTCGACCTGGTGGACGAGGTGGAGATCATGGGGCTCGACGGCGAGGTCCGGACGCTGCGGCGGGCGGAGATGCATGTGGACTACCGCCATTGCGCGGAGCTGCACCATGCGATCGCCCTCGGGGCTCTGCTGCGGCCACCCGCCCAGGCGGAGGGCGAGGCGATCGCGCGCCAGCTCGACACCTACCGCCGCAAGCGGCAGGAATCACAGCCGCGCGAACCGAGCGCCGGATGCATCTTCAAGAATCCGCCGGGAGCCTCCGCCGGCCGGCTGATCGACGAAAGCGGGCTCAAGGGCGAGCGCGTGGGGGCCGCCGAGGTCTCCGCGGTGCATGCCAATTTCATCATCAACCGCGGTGGAGCCACGGGCGCGGACGTCCTGTCCCTCGTGCGCCGGATCCGCCGCCGCGTCCGCGAGGCGAAGGGCGTCGACCTTGAGCCCGAGGTGCTGCTTTACGGGCAGGAATGGAAGGACGTCCTATGACGCCCCGGCCGATTCTGGCGGTGCTGGCGGGCGGCACGTCCGCCGAGCGGGAAGTATCGCTGGGTTCCGGCCGGGCGTGCGCCTCCGCGCTCGCCCGCTCCTTTCCGACGCGCCTCTTCCGGGTGGAGGAGGACGCCCTGCCGGCGGGCCTGGATCCGGCCCGGCATGTGGTCTTCTCGACCCTGCACGGCACGTTTGGCGAGGACGGGGGCATGCAGCGGCTGCTCGAGGCGGCCGGAATCACGTATGCCGGCTGCGACGCCCGGGCCAGCGCCTGGACGATGGACAAGACCCGGACGAAGCAGGCGGCGGCTGAGCGCGGCGTCAAGGGCGCGCCGGCCCTGGTCTTCACGGCGGAAGCCAAGCCCTCGGCGGCGGCGGTGATCGCGCAGCTGGGCGAGGAGGTGGTGGTCAAGCCGAACGCCGAGGGCAGCAGCGTTGGGCTGCACCTGGTGCGGGGGACGGAGGCGCTGGCTACGGTCCTGGCCGGCATCACGGCCGGCAGCTGGCTGATCGAGGCGCGGATCGCGGGCCGGGAGCTCTCGGTCGGGCTCCTGGGCGGCCGCGCCCTGGGGGTGGTGGAGATCCGGCCGCGCTCGGGCGTCTACGATTATGCCAGCAAGTACACGAAGGGGGCGACGGAGTACTTTGCGCCCGCCCCGCTCGAGGCGGCGGTCACGGCGGCGGTGCAGCGGGCGGCCGAGGCGGCGTTCGCCGCCTGCGGCTGCCGCGACTATGCGCGCGCCGATTTCATTCTTTCGGCGCAGAACGAGCCGATTTTTCTCGAAATCAACACCCTCCCTGGCATGAAGGAAACCAGTCTGCTGCCGATGAGCGCGCGCTGCGCGGGACTGGATTTCATCGCCTTGGTTCGGGAGCTGGTGACACCGGCGCTGGAGCGTTTTCATTTGGCGGGGATTCCCGTATCCGCATGAGCCGAGCCGCCGAAACGCCGCCCACCGCCCGCCACTGGAGGAACATTCCCCAGCAGGTGCGGCCGCGCGCCATGTCGGCGGAAGGGCGCCTGCGCCTCGTGCTCACGGCGCTGCGGTGGACCGGCGGCGCCGTGGCGCTGCTGCTGGCGGGTTGGGGCGCCTGGCAGGCGGCGGCGGTCTGGCGGGGGGATGCGGCGGCGCTGCGCGACGGCGCCGAGGCGCCCCCCCTGCGGCAGCTCGTGCTCAAGACCGACGGGGTCCTCGACCAGCCCTGGCTGGCCCGCACCCTGGCGCTGCCGGCGGGCACCACCCTGGCCCAGCTGAATCTGGCCGACTTGCGCGCGCGCGTCCTCACCAGCGGGCAGGTTCACGAGGCCACGATCAGCCGCGATTTCCCCGCCACCCTCACGGTCCGGATCACCGAGCGGTCGCCGGTCGCCCGGCTCCGCGTGGCCGGGGCCAGGGGCCCGCTTTCCCTCGTGGTGGCCTCCGACGGGACCGTCTACGAGGGCGTCGGCTACCTGCCGGCGCTGCTCGATTCGCTGCCCTGGCTCGACGGCATCAGGCTGGCGCGCCGCGGCCCGGGCTTTGCGCCGATCGCCGGCATGCGCCGGGTGGCGGACCTGCTGACGCGCGCCCGCTTCGACGCCGCGGCGCTCTACCAGACCTGGCAGGTGGTTTCCCTCGCCCGCTTTGCGTCCGACGGCGAGATCGAGGTGCGGGCCCGGGGCGGCCTCAAGGTCACCTTCGGCACCCAGGAGGATTTCTTCCGGCAGCTGGCGCGGCTCGACCTGCTGCTCGACACCGCGCGCGCGCGCGGAGCGCCGCCGATCGCCGCGGTCGATTTGTCCCTCCCCCGCCAGGCGGGGGTGCCTGTCACCTTCGCCAGCGCCGACCCGGTCGAGGCGCCCGCCCGTCCCGCCCAGGCCGCCTTGGCCCATTTTTATCCCAACTAACGTGAATTCTAAGCACAGCTTCATCGGCGCCGTCGAAATCGGCACCTCCAAGATCACGGTGCTCGTCGGCGAGTACACCGGCCGCGAGCTCGCCATCATCGGCTGCGGCGAGTGCCAGTCGCGCGGCGTCATCAAGGGCACCGTGGTGGACTACAAGGCCGCGAGCGACTGCACCCACAGCGCCCTGGAGAGCGCGGAGCGGGACGCCGGGGAGCGCATCGGCTGCGTCTTCCTCGCCCAGACCGGGGGGCACCTCGAAGGCTTTCACAATCACGCCACGGTCAACGTCAAGGCGGCGGACAACATGATCGGCCGCGACGACATCGACACCGTCTCCGAACTGGCCAAGACCAAGGATCTGCCCGCCGGGCGGATGGTCGTGCACAACATCCGCCGGCCCTTTCACGTGGATGGCCGGCTGGTGCCGACCTCGCCGGAGAACCTGGTCGGGCAGAAGCTGGAGGTGGGGTATTGGACCGTGCACGGCCAGGAGCAGCGGCTGGCCGACCACATCCACGTGATCCGCGGTTTCAACCTCGAGGTGCGGGAACTGGTCCTCTCGAGCCTCGCGTCCGGCCACATGGTGACGACGCCCGAGGAGCGCCAGCACGGGATCCTGGCGATCGACATCGGCGCCGGCACGACGGATTTTGTCCTCTATCGGGATGGCGTGGCGCACACGACCGGGGTCGTTCCGGTCGGGGGCACCCACCTGACCAATGATCTCGCGATCGGGCTGCGCCTGACCGAGGGCCACGCCGAAAAGCTGAAGCTGCGCTTTGGCCGGGCGGAGGTGCAGAACCGCGACCGCGCGGAGAAGGTCTGGCTGGATGGCAACTTTGCGATCGGCGACCGCCAGTTTCCGCGCCAGGCGATCGAGACCATCCTGTCCGCCCGGACCTGGGAGCTGCTCGAGGTGGTGAAGAAGAAGCTGGGCAACGCCTTCGCGCCGGAGACCTGCGCCGGGGGCGTGGTTCTGACCGGCGGCGGCGCCAAGCTGCCGGCCCTGGCCGAATGCGCGAGCAAGGTCTTCGGGGTGCCCGCCCACCTCGGCGAGCCGCCCGCCGGCGTCTCCGAAAACCTCCGCGATCCGGGCTACCACACCGCCCTCGGGCTCCTCTACTACGGGCTGAGTTCGCAGTCCGAGCAGGCCGCGGCCCGCCGCCGCGGCGGTTTCCTCCGCGGGGTGACCCGTCTCTTCGCCCACACCTGATTCTTCCCCCTCCCATGGATCTCAACGAACTTCCCCTCGAGCCGGGCCTGCTCACCGACCGCGCCGTCGCGATCAAGCTGATCGGCGTCGGCGGCGCCGGCTCCAACGCCGTGGATCGCCTCAAGATGGAGAACCTCGAGCGGCTGCAGCTCGGCGTCATCAACACCGACCATCAGGCGCTCTCCAGCTCTCCGGTGCAGGACAAGGTCCTGATCGGGCTCGGCGTGACCCGCGGCCTCGGCGCGGGCGGCGACCCGGATCTCGGCCGCGAGGCGGCCGAGGCGGACCGGGCCAAGATCGCGGCGGTGATGAAAGATTGTGACCTGGTCTTCCTCCTGGCCGGCATGGGCGGAGGCACCGGCGGCGGCGCATCCCCCATCGTGGCGGAAATCGCCGCGGAGCAGGGGGCGCTGGTCATCGCCTTCGTCACCATGCCGTTCAGCTTTGAAGGCGGCCGGCGCCTCAAGCAGGCGGAGGAGGGCCTCCGGGCCCTCCGGCTCGTCTGCGACGCGGTCATTCCGCTCCCGAACGACATGCTCCTGCAGGAGGGCGGGGAGAACGAGACCGTCCTGGATTCCTTCGCGCGGGCCGACGCGTGGATCGGGCGCGGCGTCAAGTCCATCTGGGCCATGCTGTCCAAGACGGGCCTCATCAACCTCGACTTCTCGACGCTGCGGCAGGCCTTCCAGCAGCAGCGGGGGGGCAAGACCCTCTTCGGCCTCGGCGAGGGCGCGGGCGAGACCGCGGTGGCCGACGCCATCGCCAGCCTGAAGCTGTGCCCCCTCCTGCACACCCCGGAATTTTCGCGCAAGGCCGACCGGCTGCTGGTGAACATCATCGGCGGCACCGATCTCACGCTGCCCAAGGTCAACGAGCTGATGAACGCCATTTCCGAGCAGTTCGGCCGGGAATCCCACATCATCATGGGGGCCGTGATCGACGAGGGGCGGCAGAACCAGCTGGAGGTCTGCGTGCTGGGCACGAGCGACATGGGCGGCCGCGGAGCCGTCTCGCGCCGGCCCGCGGTGGCCCGGGCGAAGGCGCCCCCGGCGCGGCCGGAAGGGACGGTCGTGCCGCTGGAGGCGAGCCCCGCCGCCCCGGTGTCCGCGACCACGGCCGCCCCGGCGGGCAAGGCGCCCGCGGCGGCCAGCCGGACGGAATCCAAGGGGGTGCATTCCGCCCGGGCGTCCCAGGACGAATTTGGGTTCGGCGAGGTGGAAAGCCGCGGTCACTTCGAGAAGACCGACCGCAACCTCTTCGATGGGCAGGACCTCGACGTGCCGACCTACCTGCGCAAGGGGATCAAGATAGCAATCTAGGCGGCTGGTTCTCAGGGCTCGGCCGGGACGACAGGCGGGTGCTCACTGGAGGAACTTCGGGCGGCCGCCTGGCCGATCCGCCAGACCATGCCGGGATGATGGCATCCGGAGGCGCGGCCCGGGGCCGGTCACCGTCCCCCTTGGCAATTGGCGGCCCTTCTGTATCGTTCGGGCTATGTTCGTCGATGAATGCACAATCAAGGCCCGTGCGGGCGATGGCGGCCGCGGCTGTATCTCCTGGCGGCGCGAGAAGTATGAGCCCTTTGGCGGCCCCAACGGGGGCGACGGCGGCCGGGGCGGCGATGTCGTGCTGCTGGGCGACGAAAACACGAACAACCTGATCGACTACCGGTTCAAGCAGCACTGGTCCGGCGAGCGCGGCGAGCACGGCCTGGGCAAGGACTGCACGGGTCGCGAGGGCAAGCCGGCTATCCTCAAGATGCCGCTCGGCACGATCGTCATGCGCAAGGACACCGGCCAGGTGGTGGCGGAGATCACCGAATCCGGCCAGCGGGTCATCCTCTGCAAGGGCGGCAACGGCGGCTGGGGCAACACGCATTTCAAGACCTCGACCAACCGCGCGCCCCGGCGCGCCAACCCCGGCCATCCCGGCGAGCAGGGCGAATACAGCCTGGTGCTGAAAAGCATCGCCGACGTCGGCCTGGTCGGCTTCCCCAATGCCGGCAAGTCCTCGCTGACCCGGTCGCTGACGCAGGCGCGCCCGAAGGCGGCCGCCTATCCCTTCACGACCCTGCATCCCCAGATTGGCGTGATCGAGCATCCCGACCTGCTCCATGGCGGCCGGCGCCTGATGCTGGCGGACATTCCCGGGCTGATCGCGGGCGCCAGCGAGAACCGCGGGCTGGGGCATCGCTTCCTGCGGCACATCGAGCGCTGCAAGCTCCTCGTCATCCTGATCGACATGGCGGGAACGGACAACCGCGACCCGAAGCACGATTACCGCGACCTGCTCCGCGAGCTGAAACTCTACGATCCCGCTCTCCTCAAGAAGCCGCGCCTTGTGGCGGCCAACAAGATGGACCTGCCCGTGGCCAAGGTGCAGCTCAAGAAGTTCAAGAGCCGCTACGAGGTGCCGGTGATTGAGATCTCCTGCCTCACGGGGCAGGGGCTGGATCGGCTGAAGCTGGAGCTGGTGAAGCGGGCCACGCCGAAGCCGCCAAAAGCATCCCGGTAAGCTCCGTGCCGGCGCGCGAGAACTGCGCGCCGAGCCAGCTGCGCTGGCGATCGCCCCCGGCCTGCGGGCTGACGGCCAGGTCGGGCAGCGGCGCCTCCTCGAGCGCGCGGCGGGCGTCCAGCAGGCTCCCGTTCCCGCTGGGGCTGCGCTCGATGCGGCGGGCAATCTGCTCCAGGGCGTCGGTGGCGCGCTGGGCGAACGCCTCCAGCTCGCGCCCGACGGCGGGCGCCGGCGGCTGCAGGTGCAGGGCGACCAGATTGAAGGCGCGGGTCAGCCGCTGGTTGCTGTTCGCGAGGGCGGCGGCCCTTTCCAGGAGTTCCTGCCGGTTCTTGGGATCACCCGTCATGCGCTGGAGGGAGGAGAACACGACGCTGTTCGCGCCCTCGGCGGCGCGCTGGGCCCGGATGGCGCCGGCGTCGTAGCCGGTCCCGGCCGCGAGATGGGCCACCAGCGCGCGCAGGTACTCCGCGTTGGCCCGCAGCGCGCGGACCAGGAGCGGGGGAAACCGCTCCTGCTCCCACACCGGCCAGAAGACCAGGGCCGCCAGAAGGGCGAGCAGCCCCCCGGCCACGGTGCTGGCGACGCGCTCGAGCGTGAAGGCGAGCTCCACGGTGCCGCTCGCCTCCGTCAGCCAGACGACGAAGAGCGTGATGAAGACCACCGCCAGCCCGTAGTTGCGCTTGAGGAAGTAGCAGAAGACGAAGCTGGCGGCGGCGGTGGCGGCCATCAGGCCCGCGAACGGCACGTGCAGCCAGAGGATCAGGGTCGCGAGGCTGCTGCCGGCCAGGGTGCCGAGCACGCGCTGCGCCGCCTTGCGGCGCGTGGCGCCGTAGTCGGGCTGCAGGACCACCACCATCGTGAACGGCAGCCAGTAGCCATGGTGCAGGTGCCACCCCTTGTAGGCCAGGACCCCGAGCATCGTGAGGACCGCGATCCGGCCGCTGTAGCGGACCAGCGCGGGGTCAATCCGCCAGCTCAGGTTGAGCGCGGAAGCCAGCGGCCGCATGGACAACGCGTTGAGGTCGGACAGCTCCAGCGAAAAGGCGGTCCGTTCTCCGGCGCGGTCGATCGTCGCCCGGAGAGCCGGGCGGAGGACAAGCAGATGCGCCTCGATCTGCCCCAGCAGATCGGCGACCGCGGCCGCCGTCGCGGCGGGGAGCCGCGACTCCAGTGCGGGGAGCAGATGCTCGAGCCGCCGCAACCGCACTTCGCAGGCGGCGAGGTGCGCCGGCTGGCGCGAGACCACGGCCAGCGCGACCGTGCGCGCGGTGTTGGCCAAGGTGGTGAGGACGGTCTGCCAGGCTGGCGTGAATTGCGCCCAGGCAGCGGGGGTGAGGCCCTGGAGGGCCGTGTCGAGCGCAGTGACCTGAAGCGCCAGGCGATCGGCGGCGCGGTGGAGATCGTCCAGGTGCTTCAGCCAGCCGTCGGGCGAACCGCCGTGCGTCGGGATCAGGCTGGCCTGGGTCTGGTCGAGCACCGTCCGCAGGGTGCTTTCTGCCTCGGCCCTGCCGGGCCGGCGGTCGCTGCCCGGCGCCACCGGATCAGGCGTCATCGCCCCGAAGAGGTCGGCGACCGCCAGCCAGCTGTCGGCCACGGCCCGGCGCAGGGGGTGCTGCGGGCGGAAGGGCCAGATGGCCACCTGCATGGCGACCCCCCAGGCGCCGCCCGCCAGGGCGGCGAGGAAATGGTCGCGGGCCACCACCGGACCGCCGGCGCCGGCGAGCCCGATCGCATACATCAGGGTGGCCGACACGGCCAGGTTGGGGCCGTAGTCGCTGCTCAGGTGCCGCCAGAGGCCCCCGCTGGCGGCGACCAGCGCCATCCCGGCGACCGCCAGCGCCAGATGTGGCGAGAGGATCCCGCCCAGCCCGCCGCAGCCGGCCAGGATCAGGGCAAAGGCGAGCAGCAGGTTGAAGCGGACCGCATACGCGCCGCGGACGTCCGGCATCGCCACGTTCTGCGCGGCGAGCGCGGCCAGGGTGGCGTCGAGCGGAAAATGGCCGGTGACGGCGAAGAGGAGCGGTCCCATCAGGGCGAGGGTGCAGCGCACCGCGCGGCCCAGGTCCGGCCGGAGCGATTCATGCTCGGCGCGGCGGCGGAGGTCCTGCCAGGGGTGAAACGGGCGGTCGGACACGGTCAGACGTAGACGCCTCCGCCCAGCAGGCGGTCCCCGGCGTAGAGCGCCAGGATCTGGCCGCTGGCCAGGGCGCGCTGCGGGGTGGCAAAACGGATCCGGGCCAGGCCGCCGCCCTCGGGCACGAATTCCAGCGGCACCCGCGGGTCGCGATAGCGGACCCGGCCCTCGAGGGACTGCCCCGCCGTCACCGGCGCGCCGGTCCAGCTGAGGCTGTGGACGCGCACCTCCCGCTGGAAGAGTCCCGGCGCCGCGGGATGGTCGAAGGCGACCAGCAGGGCGTTGTCGGCGGCCCGCTTGCCCACCACGACGTACCGCTCCCCGTCCGTGTTCGAGGGGACGCCGATCCCCTTCCGCTGGCCGAGGGTGTAATAATGGAGCCCGCGGTGCCCGCCCAGCTCCCGGTCGTCCTGGATGCGCCGGATCGGGCCCGGCCGGTCCGGCACGTAGGCGCGGAGAAAGTCGCTCATCTTGACCTGCCCGATGAAACAGATGCCCTGGCTGTCCTTCTTCTCCGCATTCGCCAGGCCGGCGTCCCGCGCCAGCTGCCGCACCGCGGGCTTGGTCAGGCCGCCCAGCGGGAAGCGCGCGGCCGCGATCTGGGCCGGCTGGAGCAGCGCCAGGAAATAGGACTGGTCCTTCTGGGGGTCGGCCCCTTCGTGCAGCGCGGCGCCGTCCCGCCGCGCATAGTGGCCGGTGGCCACCGCGGCGTAGCCGTGATCGCGTGCCCAGGCACCGAATACACCAAACTTGATCTCGCGGTTGCACCTGGTATCCGGATTGGGCGTGAGGCCATTGGCGTATCCATCCAATAAATATTGCACGACCCGCTCGCGGTACTCCGTCATGAGGTTGACGACGGAGAACTCGATGCCGAGCCGGTCGGCGCTGCGCCGCGCGTCGGCGATGTCCGCCTCCCACGGGCAGTCGCCGATCACCCCGTCTTCGTTGACCCAGTTCTTCATGTACGCGCCCGCGACGTCGTGGCCCTCCCGCACGAGCCGGAGGGCCGCGACGGAGCTGTCGACGCCGCCCGACAGGGCGACCAGGATCTTCTCACGGGTGGGCATTAGGCCGTCTGTTGAAAGGCCATCAGGTGGGGGACGACAATGCATTAACCGTATGCCGGGCTCAATTCGTTCTCGCGCCCCTCGGGGTCCCATTATTTTTTAAACCTTGGTGCCTGCCACTCCTCCTCGCCTTGTTCGCGCCTGGCTCGATTCGCTCTCCTCGGGCATCGCGGAGTTTGACCGCGACTGGGACCCGGCCCGCGCCCCCTGGCTGACCCTGGGCGAGGGCCCGGCGGACATCGGCGAGCAGATCCCGGCCCCGGGCCTGGCGACCGGCCGCAGCTTCGGCTATTTCGCGGAGAGCGGGGGCCGGCTGTCCTTCGTCCTGCCGCTCGACGCCTACGGCGACATCGATCCCGCGCGCGACCAGGTGTACGTGGCCGGCGACTTCAACGGCTGGCAGCAGGCGGTGGGCAATCCCGCGTGGCTGCTGGAGTCGGCGGAGCTCGACGGGCACCGTGTCCTGCGGTGGAGCGGGCTGGCGGCGCAGGTCTTCTGGCCGGCGCTGCAGCGCTTCAAGTTCGTGACGGGGGACAATCTCTGGCTGGGCCTGCCGGACGACGCGCCCAACGCGGTCCGGGACGCGGGCGGCAACCTCAACCGTCTGCTGGATCCCACGCGCACCGGCCGCCATCTCTGGCGGTTCGCCCTGACCCGTCCGATCGACCTGGCGGAGCGGTGGACCCTGACCTCCAATGCCGACCGGGTGGCGCTCGTGCCCGACGATTTCTTCTACGAGCTGCGCTCCCAGCTGCCGCTCGGCGCGCTGCCGTCGGAGGAGGAGACGGTGTTCCGGCTCTTCGCGCCGCGCGCCCGCCGCGTCACGCTCTACGTCTGCGCGGAATTGTCCGGCCAGGCCGATGCCCCCGCCTTCGAGCTGGCCCGCCGCGAGGGCGCGGGGGAGGGGGCGGTCTGGGAGGTGCTCCTCGACCAGAACATGCGCGGGTGGTATTACTGGTACCGGATCGACGGCGTGCGCGACGGCCCGGGCCGCTTCGACCCCGGGGTCCGCGTGCTGGATCCCTATGCCCTGGCGACGGTGGACCGGGGCGGCCCGGGCATCGTGCTGGAGAAGGACTGGATCGGCGAAGGCGACCGGGATTTTGCGACGCCGGACTGGCAGGACCTCGTGATCGCCGAGGCCCACGTGCGCGATCTCACGGCCAACGCGCCGATCGAGGCCACGCCCGAGGAGCGCCGGGGCTTCACCGGCCTGCGCCGCTGGGTCGAAAGCCCGGCCTTTTACCTCCACCAGCTCGGGGTCAACTGCGTCGAGCTGCAGCCCGTCCAGGAATTCGATAATGTGACCCCGGAGGAATACCACTGGGGCTACATGACGAACAACTACTTCGCGCCCGAGAGCAGCTATGCCCTCGATCCGGCGCGGGCCTCCGGGGTGAAGGAACTCCAGGCGCTGGTCGCCGCGTTTCACCGCCGCGGCATGGCCGTCCTCCTCGACGTCGTCTATAACCACGTCGGCGAGCCGGCCCACCTGATGTTCATCGACCGCCTCTACTACTTCGAGCAGGACGCGCAGGGCGGCCTGGCGCAGTGGAGCGGCTGCGGCAACGACGTCCGCGCGCGGGCCGCCATGGCGACCCGGCTGATCATCGACAGCTGCACCCACCTGATCGAGGCCTATGGCGTCGACGGCTTCCGTTTCGACCTGGCCGAGCTGCTGGGCGTCGGCCCGCTGCGCGAGATCGAGCACGCGCTGAAGCGGGTGAAGGCGGACGTGGTCCTGATCGCCGAGCCGTGGAGCTTTCGCGGGCACATCGCCGGCGCCCTGCGCGACTCCGGCTGGTCCTCGTGGAACGACGGCTACCGGGACTTCCTCCGGGAGTACGTCCGCGGCCAGGGCAACGCGACCCGGCTGGAGTACTTCATGCGCGGGTCGCCCTGGTACTACGCCAAGTGGCCGGCCCAGACCGTCAACTACACCGAGTCGCACGACGACCGGACGTGGATCGACGTCATCACCGAAAACCCGGACCACAACGGGTTTGTCCCGACCGAAAACGACCGTCGGCGGACGCACCTGATGGCCGCCGTGCTCTTCATGTCGCTCGGCATCCCGATGCTTTCCGCCGGGCAGGATTTCCTGCGGTCGAAGCACGGGGTCAACAACACCTACCTGCGGGGCGACCTGAACGCGCTGGACTATCACCTGCTCGAGCACCGCCAGGCCTCGCATGCCTATTTTGCGTCCTGGATCGCCTTCCGCCGCAGCGGGCGCGGGCGGCTGCTCCGGCACTACTCCCGGCCCGGCGAGCGGTTCTTCGCCTTCACGTCGGCCGACGGGGGCTCGGCCCCGCTGGCGGTCGTCTACAACGCGGACAGCTCGGCGGGGCCGGTGCGGATCCTCTTTGCCATCAACCCGACCACGGCCTCGGCCGTGATCCCGGTCAGCCCGGCCGCCGCGGGCCGCTGGCGCCAGCTGGCCGACCAGGACCGGTTTCTTCCCGAAAAGGAGCGAAAGGCGTGGAAAGGCGGGCCCAAGCTGACGCTGGCCGCCCTGAGCTGCGGCCTGTGGGTGGCCGAATAGGCGGACGGTCCGCCCGACGAGCGCAAAACCCCTTGCCAATCGGGGCGACCGCGACTTCTTTTGTCCTCCTTCGCGCCTGCGCGAAGTCATCTCTTAACTCAGAAATCAACGCTTCGACCTCACAGGATCTCCCATGGCAGTCAAAGTAGCTATCAATGGATTCGGCCGCATCGGCCGCCTCGTCTTCCGCGCCCTCGTCGAGCAAGGCCTCCTTGGCTCGACGCTCGATGTCGTCGCCGTCGGCGACATCGTGCCCGCCGACAACCTGGCTTACCTGCTCAAGTACGACTCCACCCAGGGGCGCTTTGCCGGCACCGTGACCTCGAAGAAGTCCTCGCCGGACAAGGCGGAGGACGACGTCCTCGTGGTCAACGGCCACGACATCAAGGTCGTCAGCGCCCGGACCCCGGCCGAGCTGCCCTGGGGCGCCCTGGGCGTCCAGGTCGTCATCGAGTCCA